>JANYFU010000619.1 GCA_025359665.1 Caulobacteraceae bacterium | reverse complement strand
TCCAGTTTCGAGCAGCAGAGGGCCGAGAAAATTCGCCTGCAATCGGCGATGCGCGGCAAGATCGAGGCCAAGCGCGCCCATATGCAGGCCTTCGTCGACCGCTTCCGCGCTTCGGCCACGAAGGCCCGCCAGGCCCAATCGCGCATGAAGATGATCGCCAAGCTCCAGAGCGTCGCGCCGTCGGTCGAAGAGCATGTGGCCCCCTTCCTGATCCCTTCCCCGGAAAGGCCGTTGGCTCCGCCCCTGGTGCGGCTGGAGGGAGCCTCCGTCGGCTACGGTGGCCCGCCGGTGTTGCAGCGGCTCAACCTGCGGCTCGATATCGACGACCGGATCGGCCTGCTCGGCGTCAACGGCTCGGGCAAGAGCACCTTCGCCAAGATGATCGCCGGGGCTCTGCCGACCACCGGCGGCCAAGTGCATCGCGACCGGCGTATGAAGGACCTGGTTCCACCAGCACCAGATCGAGGCGATGGACCCCGAGGATACGCCGCTGTCGATCATCCGCCGGGCGATGCCCGAGGCTAGCGAGGCCCAGCGGCGCTCGCGTCTCGCCCAGTTCGGCATGACGGTGCAGAAGGTCGAGACCACTGTCGCTAACCTTTCGGGCGGCGAGCGGGCGAGACTGCTGCTGAACATGGTGGCCATGGAGCGGCCGCACCTGCTGATCCTCGACGAACCCACCAATCACCTCGACATCGATAGCCGCCGCGCCCTGACCGAGGCGCTAAACGACTATTCGGGAGCCGTGATCCTGATCACCCACGATCGCTCACTGATGGAAATGGTGGCCGACCGGCTGTGGCTGGTCACCGACGGCTCGGTGAAAGCGTTCGACGGCGACATGGATGACTACGCCAAATTCGTCCTTGACCGAGCCCGGGCCGCCAACCGCAACCCCGGCAAGGCCCCGCCGGTCCCCTCCCCCGCCCTGGCGCCGCCCCCGCCGCCGCCCGGCGCTGTCGCGCCGCTGAAACGCAAGCTGGAGGCCGCCGAGGAGGCCCTGGCGCGCGAAACCAAGCTGTTCGCCGAGATCGACGCCAGCTTGGCCGAGCCGGCGGTCTATGGTGACCTGGTCAAGCTGATCGAAGTCAAGAAGCGCCACGCGCGGATGCTTGAGCGGCTGGCGGAGGCGGAGGCGAAATGGATGGCGGCCGCGGAGGTCTATGAGGCGGCGCGCTCCGGTTAGCCCTGCTTCTCCCAACCTCGGGTTTCGCTCTGTTTCCAGTAAGTGACGCCGTGGCCGGCCTTCTTGTAGCGTGTCCATAGGCTTCGGGCGGTTTTCAGGGTTTCGTCCTCGCGGCCATCGAAGATTACGATGCAGCGTTCGTATTCGGTCAGGTCGCCAGGGTCGCCGTCCAGGACGAAGAGGGCCTGGGCGCCATTAGGGTTTTCCGGGCCTGGTCCCAGCAGGATCGGCTGGCGGGCGGCGTGAGCTTCGCCGACTACACCGTGGGGAAGAAAGCTGTCGTCACGCCAGGTCCACAGCCAGGCATCCAGCGCTTCGACGCGCCCAGGTTGATCCGAGCGCACCCGCGCCCGCCACCCCCGCGCCAGGGTTTTCTCCAGCAACTCCGGCGCCACCTGCTCCAGCGTCGACCGTTCCAAGTGGTAGAACCACACTTCGCAGGGGGCGGAGGGCGTCATTCGCGCTCCAACCACTTTCCTAGTCCTCGTAGTTGTCTGCGACCAGGCGGTCGAGCAGGCGGACGCCGAAGCCGGTGGCGCCGCTGGGGATGGTGGGAACCGTGGAGCCGGGCTTCCAGGCGGTGGAGGCGATGTCCAGGTGCGCCCAGGGCAGGCCGTTGACGAAGCGCTGGATGAACAGCGCCGCGGTGATCGAGCCGCCCGGCCGGCCGCCGACGTTCTTCATATCGGCGACGGCGCTGTCGATGCCTTTTTCGTATTGCGCGGGCAGCGGCATGCGCCAGAGGGTGTCGCCGGAGGCTTTCGACGCGGCCAGCAACTTGTCGGCCAGCTCGTCATTGTTGCTGAACAGGCCCGCCAGGTCCTTGCCAAGGGCGACAACGATCGCGCCGGTCAGGGTGGCGAGGTCGATGATGACTTTCGGCTTGAAACGATCCTGACAGTACCAGATGGCGTCGGCGAGGACGAGCCGGCCCTCGGCGTCGGTGTTGATCACCTCGATGGTCTGGCCGGACATCGAGGTCACCACGTCGCCCGGCCGCTGGGCGTTGGCGTCGGGCATGTTTTCCACTAGGCCCAGGATACCGATGGCGTTGACCTTGGCCTTGCGGGAGGCGAGCGCGTACATCAGCCCGCTGACGGCGGCGGCGCCGCCCATGTCGGTGATCATCTCCTCCATGCCGTCGGCGGGTTTGAGGCTGATGCCGCCGGTGTCGAAGCACACGCCCTTGCCGACGAAGGCAACCGGCTGGGCGTCGGGGTCCTTGGCGCCCTTCCACTGGATGACCGCCAGCTGGCTGTCGCGAACGCTGCCCTGGCCGACACCCAACAGAGCGCCCATGCCAAGCTTCTTCATTTCCTTTTCGCCAAGGATTTCAACTTCCAGGCCAAGGCTGCTCAGAGCTTTGACCCGGCGGGCGAACTCTTCCGGATAGAGGATGTTGGCGGGCTCGGAGACCAGATCACGGGCGAAGATCACCGCGTCAGCCAAGCCAGAGAGGCGTTTGAACGCCTTGGTCGCGGCCTTTGGATCGTCGACCTCGATGCGGACTTTCTTGATCGAGGGCTTCTTCTCGGCCTTTTCGGTGGTGCGGTAACGATCGAAGCGGTACGCGGCCAGACGGATGCCGAAACCGGCCGAAGCGGCGATCTCGGGCGAGAGCTCCGGCAGCTTCAAGACCAGTGTTTCGGAGCCGCAGGTTTTCACGGCCTGATAGGCCTGGGCCGCGGCGGTTTCGAGGATTTCTGCTGTGACCGACCCGGCGGCTCCGGCGCCAACCAAGGTGACCCGCGCCGCGTCGATGTTGTGAGGCGCGACGATATCCAGGGTCTGGCCCTTGGCGCCGGTGAATCGGCCGCCGTCGATAGCCCGCCTGAGCGCGCCGGCCGCCAGGACGTCGAGGGTCGCGGCGGCGCCATGCAGGGGCGCGGACTCGAAGGCCAGAACCGCGACGGCGGCTTTGGGGCCGGCGTCATGGCCGTGGCCGTGGAATTCAATCTTCATCGCGGGCTCCAGTGTCTCAAT
>JANYFU010000613.1 GCA_025359665.1 Caulobacteraceae bacterium | reverse complement strand
GGTCCGGACCATCGCCGCTCCGATCGCCGAGGCCGCCCAGGCCGCCGCCGCCGAGCGGCCCAGCCTGCTGATCCTGGAAGACACCGGCGGCGGCGCGGCCGAAGCGACGGCCCGGCAGGTCCGGGCGTTCGATCCCGACATTTCCGTCATGCTGATCTCGGCCGGCGAGGATCGGGGCGGCGAGGCCGGAACCCTGTTCGATGACTGGCTGACCGAGCCGTTCTCCTCCAGCTACGCCCGGGCGAGGCTGAGGGCCGCCCTGATGCGGCGCGCGTGCCGCTGGAGCCGCGCCGACCTGCCCAGCGACGAGGTCCCGCGGCTGGCGGCGCTTCGCGGCCTCGAGATCCTGGACACGCCCCCGGAGGAGCGCTTCGACCGCATCACCCGCCTGGCCGCGGCGCACTTCGATGTGCCGGTGGCGCTGATCTCGCTGGTCGACGAGAACCGCCAATGGTTCAAATCCACCTGCGGCATCGAGGCCAGCGAGACGCCTCGCGATGAATCGTTCTGCGCTCACGCGGTGCTGAGCCGCCAGCCCCTGATCGTGCCCGACGCCCTGCTTGACGCGCGCTTCGCCGAGAACCCGATCGTGACCGGCATGCCGCGGGTGCGGTTCTACGCGGGATATCCGCTGTTCGTGGCGGACGGCCATTGCATCGGCACGCTTTGTATTCTCGACACCCGGCCCCGCGATCTGAACGCGCGGGAACTGGCCCGGCTGGGCGACCTCGCCGAACTGGCCCGCGGAGAGTTGGAACGCCTGGCCCTGGTTCCTCCGTCCTGATCCACCTTCCGAACCCCCGATCACCGTTAATCGACCGTAAAATACGGTCCGCGGAGGGTGATCACTCGCGCATTGCCGGGAGGCTGGTGGGCGACCTTGGGGAGGCCCCAGGGAGGCGCCTGGGCGTTCCAGGGGCGCTCGTTGGGCGATTCAGGGGCGCTTTGTGGGAGTCGATTGGGAGTCAGCGGGGAGGTCAGGGGCGCTCTCGAACCGCTCACGCGAGGAGGCAACCCGTTGTCTGCAAATAACTATTTGATCACATAGGATTTTACCACGGTCATCGCCACACCGGACGCAACGACGAGTTACGTCGCCGCCTCCCGAGCGACAGCCACGCGGGAGGTGTTCAGGGGGCGGGACGCCACTCGGGACGACGCCCGGTTCACAATGGGAAAGACCGACTAACATACGCAATATGCAACTTTTTCCTGTCGGCGTCAAGCCCTCTCGGGCGCCTATTCAGTCCGGGCGCCCTTCTGGTGGTGCATACGGACATGGACGAGCAAGGTCGCGGTGGGCGGATCATCAGCGCGGTAAGGCCCCTTCACGTCCGCGCGTCCGCATGCGAGCTTCGCCGCAATGGGTGCTCTGGCGCTGCAACCTCGTCCGGCAAAAATCGCCTCAAGGACCAATCCGGCTCCGAGCCGATCCGCGTCCGCGCGCAGGCCCGTAAGCCACAGAGGCCACTGGGAAAAACCCAGTTGCTACGATCGGGCCGCGTCAAGCGGATCGGTTACCGGCAATGGCCGGCGCCAGACTCTGACCGACGCCAACGGCAACCTGGGCAATGACGGCGTTCGCGCGCTGAGCTACGACTATGACGACCGCCTGGCGCGGGTGGTTCAGGGAACGGGCGGCGCCCAGACCACCGCCGCCCTGGTCTACTATCCGGGCGGCGAGCTGCAACAGCTGGCGGTGACCACGGCGTCGGGAACCACGGCGACCCAGTTCCTCTATGACGGCGACCAGATGGTTGGGGAATACAACAGCGGCGTGCTGCTGCGCCGCTATGTGCGCGGCGCGGACGCGGACGAGCCTCTGGTCTGGTATGACTCCAGCGACGGCTTTCAGCGTCGGTGGCTGCACGCCGACGAGCGGGGCTCGATCATCGGCTGGTCAGACGGCTCGGGGGGGATGCGGGCGACGTTCAGCTATGGCCCCTACGGCGAGCCGTCGAACTGGGCGGGCACGCGGTTCGCCTACACCGGCCAGATGGCCCTGCCGGAGGTGACGCTCTATCACTACAAGGCCCGGGTCTATGATCCGGCGTTCGGGCACTTCCTCCAGACCGACCCGATCGGATATGAGGGCGGGGCCAACCTCTACGCCTATGTCGAGGATGATCCGACCGATCTGGACGATCCCACGGGGTTGTCCAGTCAGCCCGGCGGAGGTGGCGGTTGGTCGGGCAATACGCAGCTGGCATATCTTGATCCGACATCCGCTCGACTGTTGGATGGCGTTGGCAAAGTCGTTTCGGAGGCTGGGACTGGCGCTGCAGCCGGATCAGGAGCGTTTTT
>JANYFU010000597.1 GCA_025359665.1 Caulobacteraceae bacterium | reverse complement strand
GGCGTGACCGATGAAGTCGCCCGCGAAGCGCTTCGGCTGGGCGCCGCCAAGCTGCCGGTGAAAACCCGTATCGTCACCCGTCTCGCCGCCGTTGCGGAGGCTGTACAATGAAAATCGAAGATGTCCGTCGCCTGACCCAGGACGAGCTGACCGATCAGTTGCTGTCGCTGAAGAAAGAGCAGTTCAACCTGCGCTTCCAGGCCGCCACCGGTCAGCTTGAGAAAACCCATCGCGTGGAGGTTGTGCGGCGCGACATCGCCCGCATCAAGACCATCATGCGCGTCAAGGCCCCCGCCGCCGCCAGTCAAGCTCGCGTAAGCCAAGACCGGGCCTGAGGAAAGTATAGATCATGCCTAAGCGAATTCTGGAAGGTCTGGTTGTCTCCGATAAGGGCGACAAGACCGTGGTGGTAAAGGTCGAACGGACCTTTCTTCACCCTCTGTTGAAGAAGACCGTGCGTCGTTCGAAGCGCTACCATGCTCACGACGAAACCAACGTCTACAAGGCCGGCGATGTCGCGCGCATTATCGAATGCGCGCCGAAGTCGAAAACGAAAACCTGGGAAGTGTTGCCTAAGGGCGACGCCCAGGCCAACGCCTGATTGAAAAGATCGACTCATGATCCAGACCCAGACCAATCTTGAGGTGGCCGACAATTCCGGCGCCCGCCGCGTGATGTGCATCAAGGTGCTCGGCGGCGCGGGCCGCCGCTACGCCAGCGTTGGCGACAAGATCGTGGTGTCCGTCAAGGAAGCCATTCCGCGCGGACGTGTGAAGAAGGGCGATGTGCTTCAAGCCGTTGTCGTTCGCACCGCCGCCAACATCAAGCGCAAGGACGGCTCGGTGATCCGGTTCGACAAGAGCGCGGCGGTGATCGTCAACAAGCAGTCCGAGCCGATCGGCACCCGCATCTTTGGCCCCGTGCCGCGCGAGCTGCGCGCCAAAGGCCACATGAAGATCATCTCGCTCGCGCCGGAGGTGTTGTGATGGCGGCCAAGATCAAGAAGGGCGACCGCGTCATTCTGCTGACCGGCAAGGACAAGGGCCGTACCGGTCAGGTGACAAAGGTGCTGCCGAAGGACGGACGGGTGTATGTGGCGGGCCTTAACCTGGTTCAGCGCCACACCAAGCCGACGCAGGCCGATCCCAATGGCGGGATCAAGTCCAAGGAAGCCAGCGTGCATTTGTCCAACGTGGCGATCGCCGATTCTAACGGCAAGCCGACGCGGGTCGGTTTCCGCATCGATGGTGACAAGAAGGTTCGGGTGGCCAAGACCACCGGTGAGGTGATCAATGGCTGAGACCGCTTATGAGCCGCGGATGAAGTCCGAATATCGTCAGCGCATCCGCGCGACGATGAAGGAAAAGTTCGCCTACACCAATGAGATGCAGATTCCCAAGCTCGACAAGATCGTCGTCAACATGGGCATTGGCGAGGCTGTCAGCGACTCGAAGAAGACGCAATCGGCCATGAAGGACCTAGCGGCGATTACTGGCCAAAAGCCTTTGCCCACCAAGGCCCGCACCTCGATCGCCGGATTCAAGCTGCGCGAAGGCATGGTCATCGGCGCCAAGGTGACCCTGCGCGCCGACCGGATGTATGAGTTTCTCGACCGCCTGGTCACCATTGCCCTGCCGCGGGTGAAGGACTTTCGGGGCCTGAAGCCCACTAGCTTCGACGGTCGGGGCAACTACGCCCTCGGTCTCAAGGAACATTTGGTGTTCCCCGAGATCAACTATGACGAGATCGATCAGATCTGGGGCATGGACATCATCGTCTGCACCACCGCCAAGACCGACGAGGAAGCGCGCGCGCTCCTCAAAGAATTTCAATTCCCGTTCACCGCTTGATTGACGGGTAGAGAGAACCGAACATGGCCAAGAAGAGCGCCGTCAACAGAAATGAAATGGTTCGCAAACTGGTGAAACAGTATGCGTCCAAGCGTAAGGCGTTGAAAAACACCGCCGAGAACGAAACGCTGTCGCTTGAGGAGCGTTTCGAGGCGCGCCTGAAGCTTTCGGAGCTGCCGCGCAATTCCGCGCCTGGCCGGATCCGCAATCGATGCCTGGTGACCGGCCGTCCGCGCGCCTTCTATCGCAAGATGAAGATGAGCCGGATCGCGCTTCGCGAACTGGGCTCGGCCGGCCAGATTCCCGGTCTCGTGAAGTCGAGCTGGTGAGGAGGGGATAGTCATGGTCAACGACCCCATCGGCGATATGATCGCCCGTATTCGCAACGCCGCCATGCGCAAGCGGTCGAAGGTTCTCACCCCCGCGTCTCGGATGCGTGAGCGCGTATTGGATGTGCTGCAGTCCGAGGGTTACATCCGCGGTTTCTCCGTGGTGCAACAGCCCGGCGCCTTCCCGCAGTTCGAGGTCGAATTGAAATACTTCGACGGCGAGCCGGTGATCGCGGAGATCAGCCGCGTGTCCAAGCCCGGCCGACGGGTCTATTCGTCGATCGCCGACCTGAAGCCGGTCAAGAACGGCCTGGGCATCTCGATCCTGTCGACGCCCAAAGGCGTCATGTCCGACACCGCCGCCCGTGACGCCAACGTCGGCGGCGAAGTCCTCTGCCAGGTGTACTGAGATGTCTCGTATCGGAAAGAAACCCATCGCGATCCCGGCCGGCGTGACGCTCAGTCTCGATGGCCAGACGGTCTCGGTGAAGGGGCCCAAGGGAGAGCTTTCCTGGACCGTCGTCGAAGAGATCGTGATGAAACACGAAGCTGGCGAACTCACTCTGGCACCGCGCGACGAATCGACCCGCGCGCGGTCGATGTGGGGTTTGTCGCGCACCCTGGTGTTCAACATGGTTTTCGGCGTGACCCAGGGATACGAGCAGAACCTCGAACTGGTCGGTGTTGGCTATCGCGCCGCCATGAAGGGCGCCTCGCTCGGTATGCAACTTGGCTTTTCGCACGAGGTGGACATCCCCCCGCCGCCCGGGATCAGCTTCACGGTCGGCAAACCGACCGAGATCAAGATCTCGGGGATCGACAAGCAGCTGGTGGGTGAAACCGCCGCGCGCATTCGTAAGATTCGTCCCCCCGAACCCTACAAGGGCAAGGGCGTCCGTTACGGCGGCGAGAAGGTTCGTCGCAAGGAAGGCAAGAAAAAGTAGGCCATGGCCCTTTCATCCCGTGACATCAGCAAGCAGCGCGCCAGCCGTGTTCGCCGCCGCCTCCGGTCGGTGGCCAAGGGTCGGCCGCGCCTGTCCGTTTTTCGGTCCTCCAAGAACATCTATGCCCAGATCATCGATGACAAGCTTGGCGTGACCCTCGCCGCCGCCTCGTCGCTCGAAGCTGGCAAGGGCGTCGCCGGCGCCGACAAGGACGCCGCCGCCAAGGTGGGAACATTGGTGGCCCAGCGAGCACTCGAAAAGGGCCTCAAGGACGTGGTCTTCGACCGCGGCGGTTATATTTTTCATGGGCGCGTCAAGGCGCTCGCGGAAGCGGCCCGCGAAGCCGGCCTGAACTTCTAAGGAACACAGCATGGCTCGTGGAGAACAACAGCGCAGTGGCGGTGGCGATCGCCGGGACCGTCGCGACCGGAACAAGCCGGAAGAACGCGCCGACAGCGAAATCGTGGAAAAACTCGTCCATATCAATCGCGTCGCCGCGACTGTCAAAGGGGGCCGTCGCTTCTCGTTCGCGGCCTTGATGGTCGTGGGCGATCAAAAGGGCAGGGTGGGCTTTGGCCACGGTAAGGCGCGGGAAGTTCCCGAAGCCATCCGCAAGGCCACCGAAGAAGCCAAGAAGACCATGATCCGCGTGCCGCTGCGTGAATCCCGCACGCTTCACCACGACGGCCAGGGCCGCTGGGGCGCCGGCAAGATCATGATGCGCGCGGCGCCTCCCGGCACCGGTGTTATCGCCGGCGGCCCGATGCGCGCCATCCTCGAAACTCTGGGTGTCCAGGATGTGGTGGCCAAGTCGGTGGGTTCATCCAATCCCTACAACATGATCCGGGCCACCTTCGAGGCCCTGAAGGTTCAGGCTTCGCCGCGCCAGGTTGCGGCGAAGCGTGGCAAGAAAGTTGGCGACATCGTCGAGCGGCGCACCGACGTCAGCGGCGAAGTCGTCGAAGCTTAAGGACTGATCTGATGGCCACGGTAACCGTTCGTCAAACCGCCAGCCCAATCCGGCGCAAGAGCGATCAACGCGCAACGCTGGTGGGTCTTGGCCTCAACCGGATCGGCAGAACCGCCGTTCTCCAGGACACCCCTTCCGTGCGCGGCATGATCGCCAAAGTCTCGCACATGGTCGAAGTCCTGGCCTAGCTTCCACACCGCCTCTCGTGACCTGGGGGCGGATCATCTTTCAATCAAGCCGAGTCGGGTCTTCCCGGCGCTTAAACTCCAAGGAGAGGCGAATATGACCAAGCTCAATGAGCTTTCCCCGAGTCCCGGTTCCACCAAAGGCCGCATGCGTGTCGGTCGGGGTCCCGGTTCGGGCAAAGGCAAGACGGCCGGACGTGGTGTGAAGGGCCAGAAGGCCCGTTCAGGCGTGGCCATTGCCGCCTTCGAAGGCGGCCAGATGCCCCTGCACATGCGTATGCCCAAGCGCGGCTTCAACAATATCTTCGCCAAGGATCTCGCCGAGGTGAACTTCTGGCGTCTGGAACAGGCGGTTGCGGCCGGCAAGCTTGACCCGGCAAAGCCGGTCGACGCGGCCGCCCTCATCGCGGCCGGTGTGCTGCGCCGCGCCAAGGACGGCGTCAAACTACTCGGCAAGGGTGAGCTGACGACAAAGCTCGATATCATCGCCTATGATGCTTCCGGCCCGGCCAAGGCCGCGGTGGAAAAGGCTGGCGGAACTTTGACCCTCACCAAGAAGCCGGTCGCCGCCCCGGCGGACGCCTGAGTTTAGCGACGACCGCGGCGTTTACCCACTCGCGCCGCGCCCCCCGCCGTCCTATCTGTGCTTCGTCGCGCCTTTAGATTCTGAGGTAATGAATGGCTTCGGCCGCGGAACAGCTAGCCGCCAATATGAATTTCGGCGCCTTTCAGAAGGCGACCGAACTTCATAAGCGTATCTGGTTCACCCTGATCGCCATGGTGGTATACCGGCTTGGGACCTACATCCCTATCCCCGGCATCAACGCCGCCGCCTTCGCCCACGCCTTCGAGGGACAATCCAAGGGCATCTTGGGCATGTTCAACATGTTCTCGGGCGGCGCCGTCCAGCGGATGGCGATCTTCTCGCTGAACGTGATGCCCTACATCTCCGCCTCGATCATCGTGCAGCTGCTGGGCACCACCTATCCGCCCTGGGAGAAGCTTCGCAAGGAAGGCGGGGAGGCTGGTCGCAAACAGCTCAACCAATACACGAGATACCTGACCGTGCTGCTGGCGCTGTTCCAGTCGTTCGGCATCGGGGTCGGCCTTTCCAACAGCCCCGGCATCGTCGACCACCCCGGGGCGATCTTCATCGCTTCGACCATGGTGACGCTGGTTGGCGGCACTATGTTCCTGATGTGGCTTGGTGAGCAGATGACCAGTCGGGGCGTCGGCAACGGTATCTCGCTGATCATCTTCGCGGGTATTGTCGCGAGGCTCCCAGTCGGCCTGTGGGACCTGTTGCAGGAAGCGCGGATCGATCCGTCGAAGAGTCTGGTGATCTTCGGCTTTCTTGGGCTGGCCATCGCGGTCGTGCTGTTCATCGTGTTTATGGAGCGCGCTCAGCGACGGCTGCTGATCGTCTATCCTAAGCGCCAGGTGGGCAATCGGATCATGGGCGGTGAAAATTCGTTCCTGCCGCTGAAGATCAATGTGTCCGGGGTGATCCCGCCGATTTTCGCGTCATCCCTGTTGTTACTGCCAGCGACCGCCATGAGCTTCCTCGCGACCGCCAAACTGCCCGACTGGGCTCAGTGGCTGCCGCTGGTCGTCGGTCAGATGCAGCACGGCAAGCCGCTTTTCATGGTGCTCTATGGTACGCTGATCGTGTTTTTCTGTTTTTTCTACACCTCGGTCGTGTTCAATCCAGAAGACACCGCCGAGAACCTGCGGAAATACGGCGGCAACCTGCCGGGTATCCGGCCTGGTAAGCGTACGGCGGAGTATATCGACTACGTCCTTACCCGTCTGACCCTTATCGGAGCTGGCTATATTGCGCTTGTATGTCTGGTGCCGGAATTCCTGGCCGGACCCAATGGATCCTATGCGTTCGGAGGCACCTCGATTCTCATCGTCGTTTCGGTGACCATGGA
>JANYFU010000557.1 GCA_025359665.1 Caulobacteraceae bacterium | reverse complement strand
ATCGATCAGGGACGGACGCCATGACCGACGCCATCACCAACCGCGAAACCTTCCGCGACCCCGACGCTCCGCTGGAGGACCGCGTCGAGGACCTGGTCTCGCGTCTGACGCTGGAGGAGAAGGTGCGGCTGATGGCCGGGTCGGCCGCCTTCACCCTGGCGGGGATCGAGCGGCTGGGCGTGCCGCCGGTGAGGGTCACCGATGGGCCGACCGGGGTGCGGTCCAACGAGGGGGCGACCGCCACCGTGTTCCCGGTCGGCGTCGCCCAGGCCTCGACCTGGAATCCGGACCTGATCCGCGAGGTCGCCGCCGCCATCGCCCGCGAAGCCCTGGCCCTGGACAACCGCTTGGTCCTCGCCCCCACCATCAACATCGTCCGCACCCCGGTCTGGGGCCGCAATTTCGAGACCTATTCCGAGGATCCGTTCCTTGCCGGCGCGCTTGGAACGGCCTTTGTCGAGGGCCTGCAGGGCGAGGGGGTCGGCGCCTCGCTCAAGCACTATGCGGTCAACAACCAGGAGGCGAACCGTATGACGGTCAACGCCATCGTCGATCAGCGCACGCTGCGGGAAATCTATCTGGCCGCCTTCGAGACCGTGGTGAAGGCCGCCAATCCGTGGACGGTGATGGCTTCCTACAACCGCGTCAACGGAGCCTACGCCACCGAGAACGCCTATCTCCTCAAGGCTATCCTCAAGGATGAGTGGGGCTATGACGGCGTGGTGGTGTCCGACTGGGGCGCGGTCCACGCCACGGCCGACGCCGCCAACGGCGGTAATGATCTGGAGATGCCGGGGCCGCCGACCTGGTTCGGCGACAAGTTGCTGGCCGAGGTCAAGGCCGGGGCCGTTCCCCCTGGCCATATCGACGAAGCCGCCCGCCGCATGGTGCGCCTGATCCTGCGTACCGGCGTTCTCGACGGCAAGCCGGCCCCGACCGGTGAATTGCGCACCCAGCGTCACCGCGACATCGCCGCCCGCGCGGCCGAGGAGGCGGTGGTTCTGCTCCGCAACGACGACGATTTGCTGCCTCTCGATCCGGCCACCCTGCATCGGGTCGCCGTCATCGGCCCCAACGCCGCCGCCCGGCGGATTCAGGGCGGAGGGTCATCCGAGGTCCGGGCCGGACGCCAGATCTCGCTGCTCCAGGCCATCGGCGACGTGTTGGGCGGGGCTTGCGAGGTCGTCCACGCCGATGGTGGCGACAACGAGCCGGTCCCTCCCGCGGCCCGCCCAGCGGCCTTCAGTCCGGACGCCGCGCTAAGCCAGCCCGGCCTGCTGTGCGAGTATTTCGCCGAGAAAAACCTGGATGGCGCGCCCTATCGCTCGCGGGTCGAGCGGGGGATTGGCAAGCTGGTGGCCACAACCGCTTTTGGCGCCCTGGGCGTCGGCGTCGGAGCCCTGCGCTGGAGCGGTTGGTTCTGGCCGGACCAGACGGGCCGCCATGAGTTCTCCCTGCGCGCGCCGGGCGCCGCCAGCCTGATCCTCGACGGCCAGGTGCTGATCGATGGTGAGATGGCGGGCGAGGTTGACCGCATGGACCTTGGCGGCATGCTGTTGCCTCGACGACTGGCCGCCGTCGAACTCACCGCCGGCCAGGGCTATCCGATCACCATCGACTATATCCGCCCCCCGGAGGCTGGCGCGTTGGCGTGGGAACAGGTCAGCGTCGGCGTGCGCGAACCGCGAGGCTCCATCGCCGAGGCCGCCGCCCTGGCCGCCTCGGCCGACGCCGCCATCGTGGTCGTCGGCGCCGCGTCGGTCAGCGAGGCCGAGGGCTATGACCGCGACACCCTCGATCTGCCCGGCGACCAGAACGCGCTGGTCGAAGCGGTGCTGGCCGCCAATCCCCGAACCGTCGTGGTCCTGATCGGCGGCGCGCCCTACGCCTTACCCTGGATCGACCACGTCCCGGCGGTGCTGTCGGCCTGGCTGGGCGGCGAGGAGGGGCCGGACGCCACGGCGCGCATCCTGTTCGGCCAGGCCGAGCCGTCGGGCCGGCTGCCGGTGACCTTTCCGCGCCACCTGGAAGATACCCCGGCCCACGCCTGGTATCCCGGCGGGGCCGACGCGCCCTATGGCGAAGGACTTTACGTCGGCTACCGCCACTTCGATCGCGCGCCGGTCGCCCCGATGTTCCCGTTCGGATTCGGTCTGACCTACACCCGCTTCATCTATGGCGACCTTGACGCGCCGGAGGAGGCGAGGGCGGGCGACCCGATCGAGGTCAGCTTCACCCTGAAGAATGTCGGCCAGCGCCCCGGCAAGGAAACCGCGCAGCTGTATGTCCGTCCGCGAGGCCCATCCGTGGACCGCCCGGTCAAGGAGTTGAAGGGCTTCGCCAAGGTCGCGCTCGCGCCGGGTGAGAGCAAGCAGGTCAATCTCACCCTGGACGCCCGCGCATTCTCCTTCTGGAGCCCGGATCAGGGCCGCTGGGTCGCGGAACCGGGCGCTTACGACCTGCTGATCGGTGGCTCGGCGTCCGACATCGAACTGCAGGCGACTGTGCGCCTGGAGGAATAGGCGGACCTGCACGCGATCTGCACCGAAACAGCGCGCACCTTCGAAACCCGCGGCGCCGCCCTTGGACGCCCTTCGTTCATGACTGGATCCTCACACAGGAGGACCAAAACCATGGACAGGCTCAAGACACTCGGCCAACGGGCCGATTGGGTCCTGGCGGCTTTGTTGGCCGGGCTCGCCGATCAGTTGTTCCATGACGGAGCGATGGGATCGACCGCGGGTGGATTCGCCGTGGCGCTGGTGGCGGCCGTCCTCGTCGCCCAGCCCGCCATCCGCCAGGATCGGCGCTCGCGGTGGGCTCTGGCCCTCGCGGTGGGTTTCGCGGTCTTGCAGTTCGATCGACCAAGCCTGTTGGGCTGGCTGCTGGTCGCGTCGTCTCTGTCCGTGGCTGTGCTCTCGCCACATTTTGCGGCCGGCGTGGATGCGTTGCACTGGCTGAAACGCGGGGCTTGGCAGTTCTGGGCCGGCTTGATCGCGCCGGTGCGGGACGGGGTTAGGGCGATCTCGAAAGCCGACCCCGGCCGGTTGGGCGGCCTGACGTTCCTGACGATGGCGGCCTGGCCTCTTATTGGGTTGGTTGTCTTCGGCGCCCTGTTCACGGTCGCCAATCCCGTGATCAGCCTCGCCCTGCGATCAATGCGGTTCGGTGTTCTCGACATATCTCAGCTGGTATTCTTGTTTCTGAGTTTTACGGGCGTCTGGATGTTCCTGCGGCCGAGGATTCTGATCGCCCGCGACCGTAGCGCGGCGAAGGCTCCACCCTTCCCACCGGGGTTGGGCGTGACCGTTCCCTCCGTGATCGCCAGCCTGCTGGTCTTCAATGGGTTGTTCGCGATCGAGAATGGGCTCGACATCGCTTATCTGTGGAGCGGCGCGCGGCTGCCCAATGGCGTGACCCTGGCCGACTACGCCCATCGCGGCGCCTACCCGCTCATCGTCACCGCCCTGCTCGCGGGTTTGTTCGTCCTGGTCACTCTGCGGCCCGGTTCGGTCACCGCCCGGACCGGCTGGGTGCGCGGGTTGGTGGTATTGTGGATCGCTCAGAACCTTCTGCTTGTCATCTCCAGCGTTCAGCGAACCCTCAACTACGTCGACGCCTACTCAATGACCGGCCTGCGGATCGCCGCCCTGATCTGGATGGCCCTGGTCGGCGTCGGGTTGATCCTGGTCTGCTGGCGTCTTCTGGCGGATCATTCCGCCGGCTGGCTGATCAACGCCAACGTCCTGGCGGCAGCGGTGGTGCTCGCCGTGTGCGCGGGTATTGACCTCGACGCCGTGGCGGCCGAGTGGAATATCACCCACGCGCGGGAGGTCGGCGGCGGCGGCGCGCCAATCGATCTCTGCTATCTTGAAGCCACCGGGGAGGTTGGCATCGTCGCCCTCAGCGAGTTCGAAGCCCGGCCCTTGCCACCCCGGCTGCATGACATCATTGTCGATGTGCGGGGCGCGATGATCGGCGACTTGAAGCATCGGCAGGCGGACTGGCGTGCCTGGACCTGGCGCGGCGCCCGCCGCCTGGATCGCGCTCTCGCCATCTCACCCTCGCCTGTCGGCGCCCGGCTCCCTACAACGGTGCGCAATGGGTGTTTCGATACCGTAGGCCTTTGACGGGGGCGTCTTTGGACTTTGCAGGCTTCTCATGTCGCGACTGATCCTGGTGGTCGACGACGACCCCCACATCCGGCAGCTACTGGCTTTCGCCCTGGCCAAGGCCGACTATCGGACCGAAGAGGCGGCCGACGGCGAAGAGGCCATGGCCAGGATCGACGCCGTGCCACCGGACCTGGTCATTCTCGACATCAACATGCCGCGCATGAATGGCCTGGAGGTCTGCCGCTGGATTCGGGCGCGGGGAAGTCTTCCCCTTCTCTTCCTTTCCTCGCGCGACGACGAGGTCGACCGGATTCTCGGCATCGAACTGGGCGCCGACGACTATGTGGTCAAACCGTTCAGCCCGCGCGAGGTCGTCGCGAGGGTGACGGCCATTCTGCGAAGGACGACCGCCCAGGCGGCGGCGCGTCATGGGGCTATCGTCGTGCGCGGTCGTCTTAGCATCGATCCGGAGTCATGGAGCGCCGCCTGGGGCGCCGACGATGTGGCGCTCACCGTCACCGAATTCAGCATACTGAACACCCTGGCCGGCGCGCCGTCGAAGGTCTTCACCCGCGACGCGATCATCGATCGCCTGCGCGGGCCGGGCTTCGCCGTGACGGACCGGACGATCGACAGTCATATCCGCAACCTGCGCGCGAAGTTCGCCAAGGTCGGCGGGATCGATCTGATCGAGACCCGCGCTGGTGTCGGCTATCGGCTCGGACCCTGCGTTGGGACCGGGCCGTGATCGCCGCGGGGAAGGCCTTTCTCAAACGGCATTGGCCGGCCCTGCGCCTCAGAACCATTCTGCTGGTCGTAATGCTGTTCGCCGCCGCCATGCCGGCCATCGAAGCGGTCTGGTTCCGCGGCTATGAAAATACTCTGGTCAGGCAAACCGAAGCGGAACTCGTGGTTCAGGGCGCGGCTCTGTGCGCGACCGCCGAAGCCCTCTGGCCGGTGTCGGGGCCGGTTCCACCAAGCGTTCTCCGGCCGACGCCGGACTATGGCCCACCCGAACAGAGCCAGATCGACCTTGGAGCGACGCCAATTCTGGGGGAACGCCCGGCCGCCGCCCGGTCAGCCGCCGTGTCCGACCCCGACGCGGTCGCCATGGCCGCGCGCCTGGGTCCGATCTTCGCGACCACGACCCGCGATACGCTGGCGTCGATCGTGTTGCTTGATGGCCGGGGACTCGTCGTTCGCGGGCCTGATCACGGCGACCTTTCGGCGCTACCGGAGGTCAAGGACGCCCTGGCGGGCCAGCTTCGAACCGTCCTTCGTCGAAGGGGCAACTATCGTCCGAGCCACACCTTCGAGTGGCTGAGCCGCGCCTCGGACCTGCGGGTCCATCACGCCAGGCCAATCCTCGCCGGCGGCCGGGTCGTCGGCGTGCTGCTTCTGTCCCGCTCGCCCCGCGCCCTGTTTCGCGATGTCTACCAAGGCCTCTGGAAGATCGGTCTTGGGGGGTGTGGGATCATCATTCTGCTGGTGGCGCTCTCCGGCCTCGTATCGCGCGGGGTGACCCGTCCGGTGGAGGCGTTGAGCGCCGCCACCCGCGAGGTGGCCGCCGGACGTGGCGCGATTCCCGATACGCCGGTGACGGCGGCGGTGGAGATTCGCGCCCTCTATGAGGACTTCCGGTCGATGTCGGGGGCGATAGCCCGAAGGTCCCGATATCTGCGGGACTTCGCGGCGGCGGTGAGCCACGAGTTCAAGACACCGCTGGCCGGCATCGCCGGCGCCGTGGAGCTTCTGCAGGATCACTTCGAGGCCATGAGCGCCGAGGAGCGCAACCGCTTCCTCGCCAACATCGGCGCGGACACCAATCGATTGTCGCAACTGGTGGCGCGACTTCTCGACCTGGCGCGCGCCGACATGGCGAGACCGGACGCGCGGGTTGCATCGGACATCGATTTGCCGGCTCGCCGGGTCGCCGACGCATTTTCAATCCAGGGTTTCGAGGTAAAGCTTGAGCTCGGCGCCGACCTGCCCAAGGTTGCCGCGCCAGCGGCCACGATCGAGGCGGTGCTTTCGACCTTGCTGGAAAACAGCCGCCAGGCGAAGGCCAACACCGGCGTGATCGCCGCTGGCGTCGACGCCGATGTTCTGACGGTCAGCGTAAGGGACGACGGCCCCGGCGTCCCCGTCGCCGATCGCGATCGCCTCTTCGAGCCCTTTTTCACAACGCGCCGGGCCTCGGGCGGGGCGGGGCTGGGCCTGGCGATCGCGCGGTCGCTGATCGAAGGTCACGGCGGCAGGCTCGTCCTTGTAGACACCAGCGTCGGGGCTAGGTTCGAGTTTTCCTTGCCGATCGCGGCCGTGACTGGCGAGGCGCCGCAAGACGCGGTGAAACTGCACGGAATCTAGACAACAACTCGCTCCTCTCTGCTTCGAGGCAGCCTATCGCAACGATCCACCAATCGATGGAGTGATCGAATGACGGGCTCGGCCAGCCAACACCTGGACTATGTCGTTGAGGTTCAAAGCGAGCCGACGGAGTGTATTTGGCGGGTAGTCCAGGCGACGACTGTGACTATGGCCGGGGCTGCCCAGACCCACCATGCCGCCGAGAGATGCGGCGCCATGGCTCTAGCGACGTTGCAGGCTCTCACCCGCATCGGCCGTCGTCGTTTTTGACGGCCCAAGCTGGCGCCGTGCGGTGGAGACAACGACGGGTCTTGTATTGTTACAGTTCGGTAAGGCAAAGATGAGTCTCGATGAGGGGGACTTCCATGCCGGACGATGGTTCGACGCCGATCGTCATGCGCCAGGCCAATTCGCCGAACGCTTTTGACCTGCGCCGTGTCGGCGCCCACCCGGACCATTGGTATCCGGTCGCCTGGGCCGACGAGCTGAAACCCGGCAAGACGCTGGGCCGCCGGTTCGCCGGCGATCCGATCGTGCTCTATCGCGGCAAGTCCGGGAAGGTGTTCGCGCTTGAAGACCGCTGCGCTCACCGCCAGGTGCCGCTCCACCTGGGTGTGGTGCAGGGCGAGCGCCTGAAATGCCACTATCACGGCTGGGCCTATGACCAGACCGGCAAGTGCGTCGATGTTCCCTATCTGGGCAAGGAGCGTCTTCCCAACGGCGTCAAGGCCTATCCGGCCGCCGAGATCGACGACCTGATCTTCATCTTCCCCGGCGATCCGGCCCTCGCCGAGGCGCGATTGCCCGAGGCGCTGGGTTCGTTCCGGCGCAAGGACTACAAGACCCGGCGGCTGAACCGCGAGGTCGACTGCCACTATACCTTCATGCACGAGAACTTGTTCGACATGAACCACCAGTTCATGCACCGAAAGCTGATGGGCTCGATCAAGGCCCATTGCCTGGGCCGGCGCCATGGCGATGACTGGGCGGAGGTCGAATACAGCTTCAGCCGCACGGAGGGCAAAGGCAGTATCGGTGAGGCGGTGATCGTCGATCTGATGCGGCCCCGCGGCGCCGACGCCAAGGCGGATTTCTCCGATCACATGCGCATCCGCACCGACTATCCGTCGCAGAATCTCAAGGTCTGGGTGGGGCGCGATATCAAGCAGACCGACGATCCCGTCCTCGATGTCTGGCTGGGCTATACGCCGCTGGACGCCGAGCAGCGCACCAACCGCACCTTTGGCTACCTGTCGGTCAAGCGCCCGCCGCTGCCGGGTCTGATCGAGGCGGCCTGGCCGTTCGTGGTCTGGTTTACCGAGGGCATCTTCGCCGAGGACAAGGACATCGTGGAGTCCGAACAGCGCGCCTATGACGCGCAGGGCGGCGACTGGAACAACGAAGTGTTCCCGGCCCTGCGCGACCTGCGTGGCGTTCTCGCCCGCTGCGGCGCCGCCGTCCCGGTCTGACGACGGCGACACGCTCATGGCGGCCCGTCAGGCGGTTCTGGGCATGGAGGAGGGAGCCTTCTTCCACGGCGTGCGCAAGGTGTTCTCGGGTATCACTTTCCTGCTGGACGGTGATCGCACCGCCCTGGTGGGTGAGAACGGCGTCGGCAAATCGACCCTGCTGCAGTGCCTGACCGGAGAGCTTGAGCTCAATCGCGGCAAGGTGATCCGCTCGCGCAACCTGCGGATCGGCAGCCTGCCCCAGGAGGTTCCACCACAACTTGCGACCCTGACCGTCCGCCAAGTGCTGGAACAGTCCCTGGATCGGATCGGGGCGTTCGGCGAGGATTGGCGCATCGACGTCATGCTGGACGAGATCGGGGTCTCGGCCGCGGTCGCCGATGGCCTGTTCGGCGCCCTGTCCGGGGGCTGGCAAAGGCTGATCCTGATCGCGGGCGTCGCCAGGCTGGAAGAGCCGGATATCCTCATTCTCGACGAACCGACCAATCACCTGGATATCGGCAACATCAATGTTCTGGAACGCTGGCTGGCCAGTGACATCACCATGCCGATGCTGATCGTTTCCCATGACCGGGAGTTCCTCAACCGGGTCAGCACCCGCACCCTGTTCCTGCGCGAAGATGGCGCCCACGTCTTCCGCGCGCCGTTTGCCCATGCCCGGGAGGAGCTGCTGCGCCGCGACGCCTCCGCCGCGGTTCGCCGGAAGGTCGAGGAACGAGAGATCAAGCGGCTGGAGGCGGTGGCGGCCCGCTATCATGTCTGGGGGGTCAAGAATCCGGACTTCCACAAGCGCCAGCGTGCCACCGAGACCCGGATCGCCCATATCGAGGCGGCCAAGACCCAGGTCTATCAGGCCCGCGAGCGCCGCCTCGAACTTGCCGACGGCGAGATCGAGGCCAAGGTCGCCCTGCGCCTGGCCGATCTGACGGTGACCACCCCCGACAAGGCGCGAACCCTGCTGAAGGTCGATCGTTTCGCCCTTGCGACGGGTGACCGCCTCGCCGTGCTGGGAGCCAATGGAGCGGGTAAGTCGACGCTTCTGAACGCTCTGGCCTCGGCCTTCGACCCTAAACAGGCGCACTACGATGGAACCGCGCCGATACGCTTCAATCCGTCCGCGCGGCTGGTGTATTTCGACCAGACCATGCGGGATCTGCCGCTTCACGAAAGCCTGCTCGGCTATCTGCTGGAAGCCGAGGGCGTCACCGAGCGCGAGGCGATCCGCTGCCTGGCCCAGGCCGGTTTCGCTTTCGCCCGTATCCGCGAACCGATCGCCCTGCTCAGCCACGGCGAG
>JANYFU010000540.1 GCA_025359665.1 Caulobacteraceae bacterium | reverse complement strand
CGCCTCTCGATCGGCCTGCGCACCGCGCGGACCAGTATCTCCAGCTCATCGCCGGTCAGCGGAATTCGCGCCCAATCGATCCTGGTCTTGCTGACCGCGAACACCAGTCCCTTGTCCTTGCCCGGAGGAACCATGAACACCAGCAGGGCCTCGTCCTCGGGCAGCAGGGCCGCGTCGGGGCCGGTCGTGGCCTGTAGGGCCGCTACATCGACCGGGGCTGGGGATCGATAGTCCCAATAGCGCGGCGCCTTGGCTTTCAGCTCGGCGGTAAGGGTGGCGATCCTGGCCAACGTCTCGTCGCGGGCCTTGGCGACCAACGCCCGGTGCTCGACCCCGCCTTCGCCCGCCTCGCTCGCCGCCTTGGCGAACTCGCCTTCCAGACGTCCCCGCTCCAGCAGCGCCGCTTCATAAGCCGAGGCCTCGTCCCCCACGCCGGCGCTCCGGGCCGCCACCAGCGCCGCCGACCGGGCCAGGGCTTCTCCGGCGGCCGACAGGGCCGCGCGCTGAATCGTCAGAAACGCCTCGCGCTTCAGGGTTTCCGGATGCTCGCCGGCCGTCGTTCCGCCGCCACTCTCCGACCAGCCCCGCAAGGAAAGGGCGAGCCGAGTCGAACATTGGCTGGACCGCACCTTGGCGGTGCTCGCCGCCTCGCCGATCTGATCCTGGCGGCCGGCGAGCGCCGATCGCGGCGCGCATGCGCGGCGGTAGTCGCCGGTCGCCGCGGCGAATTTCGCCTGCCGTTCCTCGGTCAGGCCGAGGCTCTGGTGCGCGGCCGCCGTATCGGGGTGATCGGGACCCAGCGCCGCTTCCTCGATGCCGACCGCGTCGCGGAACAGCGGTTCGGCGTCGGCATAGCGGCCCTGGTCCTGCAGCAGTTCGCCGATGCTGCGCATGACGATGGCGGTATCGGGATGAGCGGGGCCCAGCGCGCGTTGGTCGACGGCCAGCGCCTGGCGGTACAGCGCTTCGGCTTCGGCCGGCCGCTTCTGGTTCTCGAGGATGAACGCCAGGTTGTTGGCGCTCATCGCCGTGTCCGGGTGTTGCGATCCCAGCGCCTTTTCCCGGATCGCCAGGGCGCGCCGGAACAGGGGCTCGACCTGATCGGCATGGCCCTCGTCGTAGAGTACGCCGCCAAGGTTGGTGACGATCATGGCGGTGTCGGGATGATCCGGCCCCTTGGTCTTTTCCGTGGCCTCCAGGGCCCGGCGGTAAAGCAGCTCCGCTTCGGCGAAGCGGCCCGCGTCGTTGATCACCAGAGCCAGGCCATTGATGGTGAGGGCGGTGGTGGCGTCGTCGGGGCCCAAAGCCACCTCGCGGATCGCCAGCGCCCGGCGCATCAGCGGCTCGGCCTCCGGCAACCGGCCTTCCGACCACAACAGCAGGCCGAGGTTGTACAGGCTGGTGGCCAAGTCGGGATCGTCGGACCCCAGGATCTTCTCGCGGATCGCCAGGGCGCGGCGGAAATGCGGTTCCGCCTCGGCATAGCGCCCTTGGGTCCGCAGCAGCCTAGCGAGGCTGTTTTCGGCGCCCGCGACCTTGGGGCTCCCAGGTCCAAGCGCCTTCTCGTCGATCGCCAGGGCGCGGCGCAGCAGCGGTTCCGCTTCGTTATAGCGGCCTTCCTCGAGCAGGGTCAGGGCGAGGGCCTCCATGGCGAAGGCGCTGTCGACATGGTCGGCTCCCAGCGCTTCTCGCCGGGCTTCCAGCGCCTGCCGATGGAGCCTTTCGGCTTCCGGGTACCGGCCTTGACCTCTCAGAGCGTCGGCCAGCCAGATCGTAGCCGTCGCGGCGCCAGCCGACGCCGTCGCCGGCTGGCTCGCCAGGGCTTCGCGAGCGGCGCGCTCGAGCCCTGCCCAGTCTGACCGACGCCTGAATTGTTCAAATTTTTCCAGATAGGCGCTCATGGACGAAGCCGCGGCGGCTCGCGCCCGCGAAGGCGGCGCCGGATTGGCCTGGCCTAGAACCCCGGTCGTCAGCAGCAACGACCCGACCGACAGGATGACCAGCGGTTTCATGCGCCTCGCGGTCTCTTCGCCGGCCCGACCGCCGGGCCGCCTCGAAACGGAACTAGCCTGGATTTCGCCTTCGGTGAAAGATCGAGTTCAAGACCGCAGCGTTGCCCCCGCCGACTTGGCGGCCGCGGCGACGACCTTGGCGGACAGCGCCTCGATCTCGGCGTCTGTCAGCGTCTTGTCGCGGGGCTGGATCGTCACCTCGACGGCCACCGACTTCTTGCCCTTCTCGACGCCCGGTCCCTCATAGACGTCGAACACCCGCGCTCCGGTGATCAGCACGCGGTCGGCGCTTTGGACGGCCCGGATCAGCTCGCCGGCGGGCCGATCTTTGGCCACCACAAAGGCGAAGTCGCGGGTCAGCGGCATCAGCGGCGACAGCGTCAGGGCCGATTTGGTCTTCACCGCCTTCTTCTTGGCTTCGGGAATCGCCTCGACCCAGATCTCGAACGCA
>JANYFU010000512.1 GCA_025359665.1 Caulobacteraceae bacterium | reverse complement strand
CGTCCGGATCGTATTCCTCGAAAACCGCCATCGCCGTCGCGCAGATCGATTCCGCGGTTCGGCGGAAGAGGGGATGCCCGCGCACCGCCGCCATCGCGTCGACCGTGAACAGCGGATCAATGTCGGAAGCGGCCGACCGGTCCGATCGACCTGGCCTTGCGGCCCAGCCGTTAGCGCTGTCCTTCGCTATGGCGCCACCTTCGGTCACAGCCCGCCCACGCGCTCGCGAGCGGCACGACGCCGCAGCTGGTCCCTCTATCCCGGATATCGTCTGTCCCGGCAAGATTCCCGCTGACCGCCACGCGGCGCGACAGAACGAGCGATGGCCCTTGGTTTACGTTAGGGTCAATGTCTATCTACTCCGTACCCGTTTCACGCGCCGGCCCCAGTGGGCGCGGCCCTCATCCGGAGCTCCGCCTCATGGCCGAAGCCTACATCGTCGCCGCCACCCGCACCGCCGGCGGCCGCCGCAAGGGTAAACTTGCCGGCTGGCACCCCGCCGATCTGGCCGGGCAAGTGCTCAACAACCTGATCGACCGCACGGGCGCCGATCCGGCCCTGGTCGAGGACGTGATCATGGGCTGCGTCGGCCAGGCCGGCGAACAGGGCAACAACGTCGCTCGCGGCGCCGTGCTGGCCTCGCGCTTTCCCGAGAGCGTGCCGGCCACCAGCGTCGATCGCCAGTGCGGCTCGTCGCAACAGGCGCTGCACTTCGCCGCTCAGGGCGTGCTCAGTGGCACGCAGGACATCGTCATCGCCGCCGGCGTCGAGAGCATGACCCGCGTGCCGATGGGAACCCCGGTGATCCTGCCGGCCCAGGCGGGCCTCGGCACGCCGATGAGCCCACGCCAGCAGGCGCGCTATCCCAACATCCAGTTCAGCCAGTTCATGGGCGCCGAGATGGTCGCCGCCAAATATGGGCTGACCAAGGACCAGCTGGACGAATATTCCTACCGCAGCCACCAGAAGGCCATCGCCGCCACCCAGGCCGGCGCCTTCAAGAATGAGATCGTCGGCATCGAGATCACCGACGCCGAGGGTAACAAGACC
Source organism: Caulobacteraceae bacterium (assembly GCA_025359665.1). Lineage (GTDB taxonomy): Bacteria > Pseudomonadota > Alphaproteobacteria > Caulobacterales > Caulobacteraceae > Acaudatibacter. The sequence goes on along the minus strand of JANYFU010000512.1, from coordinate 4,820 downwards.
CTGCACACCGTCGATGAGGGGATCCGTTTCGAGGCCAGCCTCGAGGGCATCCGTTCGGTGAAGCTGTTGCAGGAGAACGGCAAGCTCACCGCCGCCAGCTCCAGCCAGATTTGCGATGGGGCGTCCGGCGTGATGATCGTCAGCGAGGCGGGCCTGAAAACCCTGGGCGTAGAGCCGATCGCCCGCATCCACCATCTCACCGTCATCGGCGGCGACCCGGTAATCATGCTGGAAGCCCCGATCCCCGCCACCAAGCGCGCCCTGGCCAAGGCCGGCATGAAGATCGACGACATCGACCTGTTCGAGGTCAACGAAGCCTTCGCCTCGGTGCCGGTGGCCTGGCTGAAGGAACTGGGCGCCGACCCGGACCGGCTGAACGTCAATGGCGGCGCCATCGCGCTGGGCCACCCGCTGGGCGCCTCGGGCACCAAGCTGATGGCGACCCTGGTCCACGCCCTGAAGGCCCGCGGCAAGCGCTATGGCCTGCAAACCATGTGCGAAGGCGGCGGTTTGGCCAATGTGACCATCATCGAGGCGCTCTAAGGAACCGGATCAGGCTCCGGGGCGCGGCGCGATCGGCTTCGTCGCCCCGGAGGGATCAGCCGGGTTCGGCCGCCAGGCGGGCGAACACCGCCAGGAGATCCGCTGGCGTGGCTGTCTCGATCGCGCCGTCGTCGATCTCGTTGGGGGTCCACATCCACGACCGCGCGGGGTCATCCCGCATGGCCCAATCCGGGAACAGCCGCTCGGTGACGGGCGTGGAAAAACACCGCCTGACCTCCAGGTGGCGATTGTCGCGCGCGATACGGTCGAACGCCGCCTCAACGGCCGCCGGCGGACCCTCGAGCAACTGGAGATAGAGGTCGGCGCGGCATATGAGAGCGCCGGTAATGGAATCGCGCGGGTTGTTCCGGCGCGCCTCCATCAGGATGCCGTTCAGCATAGCTTCGTCGAAGCCGAATGGCCGCGAGGCATAGATCAGCTGGGTCAATTCCGTCAAAGCCACTACTCCAGCCGCCAAGCCCGGACAGCTAGGCGTTTGCCCCTGGTGTGTCGAGAGGCTCGCGACGCGCGGCCGAGTCTCGGGGGCGTGTGGTGATGTGCCAGAGCACGCCGCATGGATCGAAGACATAGGCCACGGTTAGGCCCCAGGGCTGTAAGGTCGGGCGTCTTGGCGCCTGAACGCCGAACTTCCCGGGAAGATCAAGCGCCTCGATATGCGACCACCACCCGTCTATGTCATCCACCGCCAGCTGCATCATGCAGTTCTCGGCCCATTCCTTCTGGAAATAGCTCTGAAGGATGAAACCACCGGCCCCGATCGCGAAAATGGCGACATCGTCGCCGTCGAACACCATCGTAAAACCGAGCGCCCGGTAGAACGCCTTGCTGACCGCGAAATCCCGCGAAGGCAGAAATGGGCGCGCCACCACTGCGCTGTCGGGCATCGCCATGTCGAACCTCCCACCGTTGCAAGAGCAACTTTCGCTCTTCCTTAATAGCCCCACCGGAAAATGACGGCAAAGGAGATGCAGCCAGGCCATGACCACCCTCGTCCTTCACCGTCGCCTGTTCGTCGCAGCCGGCGGCGCCAGTCTCCTGATCGCTTCCCGTGCGCCCGCGGTCGTCGTTGACGAAGCCGTTCGAACGCTTGCCACGATCGAGGCGGATATCGGCGGCCGGTTGGGCGTCGCGGCGCTCGATACCGGCTCGGGCGCCTGGCTGCGCCACCGCGCCGACGAGCGGTTTGCCATGGCCTCGGCCTTCAAGGTCCTGTTGGTGGCCATGGTCCTGCGCCGCGTCGATCGAGGCGAGCTCGAGCTTGGCCGACTGATCGCGTTCTCTCGCGCCGATCTTCTCGACTACGCCCCTCGCGCCAAGGCTAACGTCGACAAGGGCGCGATGTCGGTGCTCGATCTGTGCGCGGCCGCCGTGGAGGTCAGCGACAATACCGCCGCCAATCTGCTGCTCGGCCTGGTCGGCGGCCCGCCTGGCTTCACCGCCGGGTTGCGCGGGTTGGGCGACGCAACGACACGGCTGGACCGCACCGAGCCGACCTTGAACACTAATCTGGCCGGCGACGTCCGTGACACCAGTTCTCCATCTGCGTTCGTGCTCTCCCTGCGACGGATATTGCTGGGCGATCGGCTATCGACCGAAAGCCGCCGACAGCTGACCACTTGGATGATCAACTGCCAGACCGGTCTTGCGCGGCTGAGGGCCGGACTGCCGGCCCGCTGGAAGGTTGGCGACAAGACCGGCACGGGCAAGAACGGCGCCGTCAATGACGTAGCCATCCTCTGGCCGCCAGGGCGACGGCCGATCTTGGTGGCCGCCCTGCTGAGCGGGTCGAAACGCTCGACCCAGGAGCTCAGCGCCGCCCACGCCCGCATCGGTCGGGCCGTGGTCGGCGCCTTCGGCTAGACCCTACCAGTGGCGCCAGTGGCAGATGCGCTCATGGTGACGCCAGAAACAGACCTTCCCGCCATGGTGGCGATGCCTCCAGCCGTGGCCCCGATGTTCACCACGGTCATCATGGCGCATGCCTTGATCGTCGTGGCGCATGCCCTGGTCTTGTTGCATCGGAGGCGCGCTTGGTGGCGGTCCCCGGCCTGGGTCATAGGGTTGGGCCTGGGCGATGGATGCGCCGGCGAGTGAAAGACCGATCGCAATAAGCATGATCTTGTTCATTAAGGCCTCCTGAACGGCGCCAATTCGGCCGTTCGCAACAGTCGGTCATCCGACCTGTATGGATGCTGAACGTCCGGCCCCGGTTTCGGTTCATCGAATGGCGAGGGGTTGAAAGCCAACCTTGTCGCAATTCTTCCAGCAGTTTTGACAAAGTAAACAATTGTGACTTGGCTCTGGTGTCCAACCCTTTGTTAACAACCTTCCCGGGAAGTGGAGGGAAAGCCAGGATCAAAACGGTATGCTAAGCCAGGGCGTTCTTGTTCACCGCGCGTCGCCACGCTCATGACCGACGTCAGCAACCAATTTGAGTGGGTGCGAAACGACCCCAGCGCCGTCGATGAAGAGGTCCGGTGGCGCGCCTATCAGGCCTGGTTGCGCAAGACCCGCGCCAATCCCAGGGCGGAGATCGACCCATCCCGATCGGTGATCACGCCGCGCGAGCCTCTCGACAAGGATATTGAACGGGTGACGCGCTCGCCCGAGCCCTTGGCGCCGGCGATATCGCGGCCCTGGCCCTGGCGTTTGACTCTGTCGTTCGCCGCTGTCGCGGGGGGGCTTGTCGCGGGCGCCGTGATCGTTTCGCTGTTTATCCTCGGATCTCACCCAGCCGCGCCATCCGCGCCGGTTGGCGAGTTGCGTATTCAGGCCGACGCCGACGCACCTGTGAAATCGGGGCGTCGCCAGCCATTGCCCTGCTTCGTGAACGGCCGCTCGGTCGGTGAGCTGTCCCTGCCGGCGTGCGCCCGTAGAAATGGAGTGGCGAGCGGACCGCTGGATGTAGGGCTTCCCATCTCCGCGTCGCCGCCGGATGGCGCGCCTGGGCTGCACACGGTCCGGCCCAAGGTCGCCTCTTCGGCGAGCGTTGGTCGTCATTAGTTTCGATGATGACCAGACTGCTGTCGACCTATATCGAGGTATGCTGAGCGCTAAGCGTAACGGCGCCTGCCAGAGGAGGGTGAACCCATGGTTACGATGATCGCTGAACGTAGCGCCACGCCCGCGCGCACCCGGCGGCGTTTCTGGCGGGGTCTGGCCGGCGTTGGGGCGGCGATCCTGGCCCTGGCCGGCGGCGTGGCGGCGAAGTCAGCCTCCTTCCAGTCGCTCTATTCGTTTTCCGGCGGCGCCGACGGCGCAAAACCCTATGGTCAACTTGCGAAGGATAGCCTGGGACGGCTGTTGGGAACCACCTCGACGGGGGGAACCGGGAACGGGGGCACGGTTTTCCGTTTCGATCCGGCGACCGGGCTGCTCACCACGCTTTACAGCTTCACCCTGGGTGGCGCGACTGGATCGGGACCCGGGGCAGGGGTGATCCTGGATGGTCAGGGGATGGTTTACGGAACGACCCTCAGCGGAGGCTCATCCGCGAGTTGCGCCTATGGCTGCGGAACGGTGTTCAAGCTCAACCCGACCACCGGGGTGATCACCACCCTGGCCAATTTCTCGGGCGGTTCGGACGGCGCGTTACCAGACGGCGCCCTGTTGTCATATGGCGGCTTTTTCTATGGCACGACGCGGAACGGTGGCTATATCGATGCGCCGGGGAGCGCCGGTTACGGGACGGTGTTCAAACTCAAGGCCAGCACCAAGACGCTGACCACCCTGCATCAGTTCAGCCTGCCTGGCGTTGACGATGGCAACACGCCCATGTCGTCCCTGGCGGTCGGACCGGACGCGCGGCTGTATGGCAACGCCTCCAGCGGCGGCGCGAACATTGGCGGGGTGCTGTTCGCCATCAACCCGACCACCGCCGCCTTTTCGCTGATCCATCAATTTGGCTATCACGTCGATGGCCGGGGACCGGACGGCAAGATCATCTTCCGGCAGGGCCAGATCATCGGCACCACGATCGTCGGAGGGCCGACCGCGTCGAATTATGGCACGGTGTTCAGTGTCGACCCCAACACCGGCCTTCTGACCAATCTCTACAGTGTGCAGGGCGGCGCGGAAGGCGTGTTTCCCGAGGCGGGGGTCGTCGCGGGGCCGCATGGCCGGCTCTACGGCCCCAATAACCAGGGCGGCAGTTCAGGGGCCGGGACCGTTTTCTCGATCAACGCCACCACCCACGCCTTCACGCTTCTGCACGATTTCATCGTCAGCGATGGTTCAATTCCTAGCGGCGCGCTGCT
>JANYFU010000487.1 GCA_025359665.1 Caulobacteraceae bacterium | reverse complement strand
CTGGTGATCATGCCCACCGAGACTGTCTATGGTCTGGCGGGAGACGCGGCCGAGCCCGCCGCCGTGGCGCGTATTTTCGCGGCCAAGGGCCGGCCCCGGTTCAATCCGCTGATCGCCCATGTAACGGGCCTGGATCAGGCCAGGACGTTCGCGCGTCTGGACGACCGTGCCCTCCGGCTGATTGAGGCGTTCTGGCCGGGACCCCTGACGATCGTGGCCCCGATAGGTGACGCTTCGTTGGTCTGCGACCTGGCTCGCGCTGGCCTGGACACCGTGGCGGTCAGGGCGCCGGCCCACCCTGTCGCCCAGGCGCTGCTGCGGGCGTTTGGTCGCCCCCTGGTCGCGCCCTCCGCCAATCTTTCCGGCCGTCCCAGTCCCACGACCATTGACGATGCGATCGAGGAGACCGGCGCCTTCGCGGCGGCGTCGCTGGACGGCGGCCCCTGCGCCGTGGGCCTGGAGTCGACAGTGGTGGCGCTGCTGGACGGTCCGCCCCGTCTTCTGCGTCCCGGCTCGGTGACGCGCGTCGAGATCGAAGCGCTGATAGGTCCCCTGGCCGAGGCCGACGCCGAAGCCGGTCGATCCCCAGGCCGCATGGCCCGCCACTATGCGCCGGCGGCGCCGGTTCGGCTGGACGCGGCCTTTCCTCTGGCCGGGGAAGCTTTTCTCGCTTTCGGCGCGGGTCTCGAAGGTCCTGGCGTCTTCAACCTCAGCCCGGACGGCGATCTCATCCAGGCGGCGGCCAATCTGTTCGCCCTGCTCCGCGCCGCCGACCGCGCCAACCCCACGGCCATTGCGGTGTCACCCATTCCCGAAGCGGGTCTGGGCGAGGCGATCAATGACCGGCTGCGCCGCGCCGCGGGCTATGTGGGATGACGGCGCGTCCCATGCCGCATAGAGTTTCGATATGACCGCCACCGTTTCCCCGCGGGTGCTCGACCGACTGAAAGCCGCGCTGGGACCCGTCGGATGGAGTGAAGACCCCGACCGCCTCGCCCCCAAGCTGGTGGAATGGCGCGACCGCTGGCGCGGGACCACGCCGCTGCTGGTCCTGCCGGCCGACACCGCCCAGGTAGCGGCGGTGATCGAAATCTGCGCCGGATCGGGCGTCGCCGTGACGCCTCAGGGCGGCAACACCGGACTGGTGGGCGGACAGATTCCCCAGGGCGAGATTCTGCTGTCGACCGATCGGTTGCGGGCCGCGCGCGATGTCGACCGGCTGGACGATGTCATGGTGGTGGAGGCCGGAGTCACTTTGGCCGAGGCCCATGCCGCCGCCCTGGCCGTGGGGCGGCGGTTTCCACTGGACCTGGCTTCCGAGGGCTCGGCCACCATCGGCGGCCTGGTTTCCACCAACGCCGGTGGAACGGCGGTGTTGCGCCATGGAACCATGCGTGGCCTGGTTCTCGGCCTTGAGGCGGTGCTGCCCGATGGGCAAATCTGGAACGGCTTGAAGCGGCTGCGCAAGGACAACACCGGCTATGATCTCAAACAGCTGCTGATCGGCGCCGAAGGCACCCTGGGCGTGGTCACGGCCGCCGCCCTCAAGCTGGCGCCGTTGTTGGCCTCCCGGGCCGTCGCCCTGATCGCGGTGGCGACACCGGGCCAGGCGATCGACCTTCTTGTCCGCGCCAAGGACGAGACGGGCGGCGAGGTCGAGGCCTTTGAACTGATCAGTCGCCTTGGCGTGGAACTGGCCGTTCGCAACCTACCAGGCGTGCGCGACCCTCTTGAAACGGCCTCGCCCTGGGTGGTGCTGATCGAGATCGCCAGCGCTCGGGCCGGGGCCGCGGAGACGGCGTTGGAGCGCTTGCTGGATGCCGCCCTGGAAGACGGTGTGATCGCCGACGCCGCGGTGGCTCAGAGCCAGGCCCAGGCCAAGGCCTTCTGGGCTCTGCGTGAGGGCCAGTCGGCGGCCCAGAAGCCGGAGGGACCGGCCTGGAAGCATGATGTGTCCGTGCCAATCTCCCGCATCGCCGCTTTCCTTGAGACCGCTTCAGGCGATCTGGCTGTCCGCTTTCCCGGCGTGCGCGTCGACGCCTTCGGCCATGTCGGTGACGGTAATATACATTTCGACGTTCTGGCGCCCGAAGGCGGCGACCCTGCCGCCCACGCCGCGAGCCGGGACCAGGGCGCGCGGCTGGTACATGACCTGGTGGTGTCTCTGGGCGGTTCGATCAGCGCCGAACACGGCCTGGGGTCGATGAAGACGGCCGAGGCTCTGCGCTACAAGACCCCCGTGGAAGTGGCCGCGCTTAGGGCGCTGCGTTTGGCCCTCGATCCGCGCCGCATCATGAACCCGAGAGTTCTGTTTTAGGAGACATCCATGGCCTATGAGCCGTTCAATCTGAAGGGCAAGGTGGCCCTGGTCACCGGCGGCAATCGAGGCATCGGCCTTGGCATGGCCCGAGCGCTCGCCCAGGCCGGATCGGATGTCGTGATCTGGGGGTCCAGCGCCACCCACAATCTTGCGGCTCTGGGTCAGTTGGACACTCTGGGCGTGCGGGTTCTCGCGCAACAGGTCGACGTGTCGGATGAGGCCGCGGTGGTGGCCGCCATGGCCGAGGCGGTGGTGGCCATGGGCCGCGTCGACACCGTGATCGCCAACGCCGGAATCGGCGCCGGAGCCCGGTCGTTTTCGGAAATGACCGTGGAAATCTGGCGGCGCAACATGGCGGTCAATCTCGAGGGCGCGTTCTTCACCTGCCGCGAGGCTTGCAGGCACATGGTCGCCCGGGCCCAGGCCGGCGATCCGGGCGGTTCGATCGCCGTCACCTCGTCTTTGGCCGCCATAGATGGCGCGGCTCGCAATGAGGCCTATGCCGCCACCAAGGGCGGTGTGATCGCCATGATCAAGGCCATCGCGGTCGAGCACGCTCGCTGGGGCGTGCGGGCCAATGCCATTCTACCGGGCTGGATCGCCACCGACATGACAGCTGGCTCTCAGGCCTCGACGGTGTTCAACGAGAAAGTGATTTCGCGGGTGCCGATCCGCCGCTGGGGCGAACCTGAGGACTTCGGTGGAATCGCCGTCTATCTGGCGTCCAGCGCCTCGAAATATCACACTGGCGACACCTTCTTGATCGACGGCGGCTACGCGATTTTCTGACCGGCAGGGTGAGCGCCGCCTGACTTAATGTCTGTGTTGAGAAGTTTAACAGTCGGCGAGATTTTTCGCATGGACCAATTCCCCTGGCGGTGTAGCCTTAAGTCAAGGGGGGCGGACAGACGCCCCGCCTGTACACACAGACCCGGGGATGCGCGCCTAATGCGCGCCAGGGTCAAAAAAGGGCGTCCATATGAAGAAAATGCATCCGATCTCCTGGGCCGCGCTCGCGGTCGCCGCCACCATGGCCTCTCCAAGCTTGGCCGAGTCGATTCCGCCGGACGCGGCTCTGGCCTCTCTGTCCAAACCGGTTGATTTCCGGGTTGTTCTTCCGCTTCGCAACAAGGCCGAACTCGAGCGTCTGCTCGAAGCCCAGCAGACCAAGGGCGCGACCGAGTACATGAAATGGCTGACGCCAGCCCAGTTCGCGGCGAAGTTTGGCCCGACCCCGCAATCGATCGCCAAGGTCCAGGCGGCGTTGCGCGCCGGCGGGCTTCAGATCACGGGAACCAGCTCGCGCACGCTACAGGTCGCCGGCACGGTTGGCCGCGTGAACGCGATGTTCGGCGCCCAACTGCGCTCCGTCGCCCTTGCCGGTGGCCATGAGCGGATCGCGGCGAACCACGAGTTGGTTCTCCCCACCGCTTTGCAACAGGAAGGCGCGAAGATAGTCGGTTTCGCCAATATCCCACCCAGGCATACGATGTCGACGAAGCTGGACAAGGTGGAACCTGAGAACCGTTCCAGCGCTGTGGGCGTGTATTGGTTCGACGACCTGAAACAGGCGTATGATTATCCGTCCTACGTGCCCCCTGCCGATGGTAGTCCGGTATTGGATGGAACGGGTGTCCGCGCCGCCGTTCTCATGGCCGATCTGATTTTCCCGAATGACGTACCGGCGCTGTTCGCTCATGAAAACTTCACGGCCATCTCGGGCGCGCCAGTCCCGGTCGTCAATACAGTGCTGATCGATGGCGGTGGAGTTTACAACGGTTATGGCTCGTTCGAGGCCAGCCTGGATGTCCAACAGATCGCCGGTGGCGCCCCCGGCGCGAAGGTGACGCTGTTCAGTATCCCCGACCTTTCCGATGTTCACATTATGGATGGTTACTCGGCTATCGTCGAAAGCAATAAGTATGACATCGTCAATTCATCGTTCGGAGGTTGTGAGCTCGGATATACCGCCGCTTACAATGGCGGTGTCGATTATACTTATATTCTTCAGATTGAGCATGAAATATATCAGCAAGGTAATCTCCAGGGGATTACCTTTGTGGCAAGTTCAGGCGACCAGGGTGGCGTTTCCTGTCCGTCGGTGAACTACTTCTATGGCAAGCCGTCCAAGTTCGTAAAGAGCGTCGAGTCGCCGTCCAGTGATCCGGCGGTGACCGGGGTCGGCGGCGGCAACCTGGTGACAAAGTCCGACGGCGTTACGCTGGACTCTGCCTATGTCCGCGAGAGCGCGTTTGGTGATCAGCAGCCGCCCTATGATATCTACGGCTTTGGGACCACTGTCTCCGGTGGCTATTGGGGTCCTGGCGGTGGTGTCAGCGTTGTCTTTCCCCAGCCATCCTATCAGGCGGTGGTCAAGACCGGCTCCACGAAGTTCCGCACCGTGCCGGATGTCGGCATGCAGGTCGGAGGTCTGGGCTTCAGCTACGCTGGCGCCTATTGCCAGGCGCTCAGCTGCAGCCTTGACGACAGCTCGGTGCGAACGGCCTATGCCGTGGGCCTCGGCGGCGGGTTCTACCGCACTATCGGCACCTCGGTTTCCTCTCCGGAATTCGTCGGCGCCGTGGCTCTGTTCATTCAGAAATCCGGCTTCCGGCGCGGCAATCTAAACTCCTACCTCTATTCTATCGGCGCCGCACAGACCAAGGCGGGCGGGGTCAATGCTCCAGCCGCCTCGCAGTACTATCACCGCAATATCCCGGGCTACGATGGTTTCTACAAAGATACTCAGCCCAGCCAGAACTATAATTATATCAACGGTAACGGCACGCCCAATGTTAGAAAGCTGTTTGGTATGACAGCCTATGCCCCCGCTGGCTTGCCTCAGACACCCAGCAATCCATAAGTGCTCAAACGGTTCCAAGGCGTTCGCGCCTTGGAACTTTCAACGGTCTTCGGGATGTGGCGGGCTCCGTCAGGAGCCCTTGCTAAGGGCCGCGAGTTGTTCCTGCATCGCGGCCATCTGCTTCTTGAGTTCTATCAGGGTGTCTTCGTCCTTGACGACCGAGTTCTTCGCCGCCGGAGTCGGAGCGCTTTCGTCCGCCCTGAAGGCGAAGGGCGTGAACATCTTCATCGCCCGGTCGAACAGGATCATGTTCTGCCGGATTTGTTCGTCGAACACCCCCATGGTCGGCGGGGCTGCCTGCGTCATCTGCCCGCGCACGCGCTCCTGCTGACGGATGAAACTATCTAAAGACAGTTCGAGGAAGCTCGGCAGAAAGGCCTGCATCCGATCGCCATAGAATCCAATCAGTTGTCGTAGGAACGCGATCGGCAACAGATTCTGTCCGCGACCTTCTTCCTCGAAGATGATCTGGGTCAGAACCTTGCGGGTGATGTCCTCGCCGCTTTTTGCATCCCGCACCTCGAAATCCTGGCCCTCTTTGACCATCTTTGAAAGGTCTTCCAAGGTGATGTAGCTGCTGGTGGCTTTGTTATAGAGCCGCCGGTTGGCGTATTTCTGGATAACGATCCGCTCGCCGCCGGCGCGCTGTGCGCCTACATCGGTATCACTGGGCATATGGATCCTTGGCCTTGGTTGTGGGTATCCGCCGGGTATTTCCCTCTATCGCCCAAAGCGCCAACTGGCGCTAGTGCGTTGCAGCACGACGGGGCGAGACACTGGACGCCCGTGTGCTATAGGTATTGGTAAAGAAACGCGCTCAAGCCAGTTCCCAGGAGAGGATCGTCATGACCGACATCGTCATAGTTTCCGCCGCCCGCACCCCCGTCGGCGCCTTCAACGGCGCCTTCGCTGGCGTTCCCGCCCATGAATTGGGACGGATCGCCATTGTCGCGGCCATCGCGCGGGCCGGCATCGCCGCGGCTGATGTCGATGAAGTGATCATGGGTCAGGTCCTGCAGGCCGGCGCCGGGCAGGGACCCGCGCGCCAGGCATCGGTCAACGCCGGGGTTCCGGTTGAAAGTCCCGCATGGAGCCTCAACCAGCTTTGCGGATCGGGTTTGCGCGCGGTGGCCGTGGCCGCCCAGCAGATAGCCGCCGGCGACGCCACGATCGTGGTGGCCGGAGGACAGGAAAGCATGAGCCAGTCGCCACACGCCGCCAACATCCGCGCGGGACAGAAGATGGGCGACCTGGGTTTTGTGGACACCATGATCAAGGACGGCCTGTGGGACGCCTTCCACGGCTACCATATGGGCCAGACCGCCGAAAATATCGCCTCGCGCTGGCAGATCACCCGCGAGGACCAGGATCGTTTCGCCGTCGCCTCCCAGAACAAGGCAGAGGCGGCGCAAAAGAGCGGCAGGTTCACGGGCGAGATCGCGCCGGTCACCTTAAAGGGCCGCAAGGGCGACACCGTGGTCGATCAGGATGAGTTCATCCGGCACGGTGTCACCTATGAAGCGATCTCGGGTCTCCGCCCGGCGTTCACCAAGGATGGATCGGTCACCGCCGCCAACGCTTCGGGCCTGAACGATGGGGCCGCCGCCCTGGTGCTGATGACCGCCGATGAGGCCGCGAGGCGCGGCCTGAAGCCCCTGGCTCGCATCGCTTCCTGGGCTCACGCGGGCGTCGATCCGGAAATCATGGGCACCGGCCCGATTCCGGCCACCCGCAAGGCCTTGGAAAAGGCCGGCTGGGCGGTAGGCGATCTGGATTTGATCGAATCCAATGAAGCCTTCGCCGCCCAGTCCATCTCAGTTGTCCGGGAACTGGGCCTCGATAGCGCCAAGGTCAACGTCAACGGCGGCGCCATCGCCATCGGCCATCCGATCGGCGCGTCAGGGGCTCGAATCCTCACTACCCTGGTCCACGAGATGAACCGTTCCGGCGCCAAAAAGGGCTTGGCCACTCTTTGCGTCGGTGGCGGCATGGGCGTGGCCATGTGCGTGGAGGCGGTCTAGCCGTCGACTGTCCGACCAGAAACCGAGGGCTTGCGCTCGGGTGCGATTCGCGTTGGGCTAACGTGTCTCCAAAGAGGGACGCCGAAACATTGGGAAGAGGAAACCGATGAGCAGAGTGGCATTCGTGACCGGCGGGACCCGGGGAATTGGCCGCGCCATCAGCGCCAGATTGCGCGCCGCTGGCTATAAGGTGGCCGCCGGCTACGCCGGCAATGAGGTCGCGGCCAACGCCGCCGCAACCGAGCTCGGCCTGTTCGTGGTCAAGGGCAATGTGTCGTCCTTCGCCGATTGCGCGACAGCGGTCAAAACCGTCGAGGCGGAGCTTGGAAACATCGATGTGCTGGTCAACAATGCCGGCATCACCCGCGACGCGGTGTTGCATCGGATGACCGAGGCGCAGTGGAACGAGGTTATCCACGTCAACCTCGCCTCGATCTTCAACATGACCCGCAATGTCATCGAGGGCATGCGCGAGCGTAACTATGGCCGGATCGTCAACATCAGCTCGATCAACGGCCAGAAGGGCCAGATCGGCCAGACCAACTATTCGGCCGCCAAAGCCGGGATGATCGGCTTCTCCAAGGCCCTGGCCCAGGAAAACGCCAAGAAGGGCATCACGGTCAATACCATTTGTCCGGGTTATATCGATACCGAAATGGTCAGCGCGGTCCCCAAGGCGGTGCTTGACCAGATCATCGCAGGGATTCCGGTCGGGCGTCTGGGCATGGCCGATGAGATCGCCCGGTGCGTCGCTTTCCTGGCGGCGGAAGACGCCGGTTTCATCACCGGCGCCACGCTGACGGCCAACGGCGGCCAGTATATTTCCGGCTAACCTCTGAAGTTGTCCTTCGCGGACCGGATCGCGCCGAAGGCTTCGTAGTCACGCCCACCGGCGGTTGCCAGAAGCGGCGCCCGGAGGAATGGATTCGTAGCCTTCTCAAGACCGATGGTTGTCGGCACGGTGGGCTCACCTCTCTGGCGAGCCGCGAACACCGCCTCGGTTCGGGCTTTCACCACCGAGTCCTTGTCGACGCTCAGGGCGAACCGCGCATTCGAGGCGGTGTATTCATGCGCGCAATAGACCGTGGTTTCGTCCGGCAGGGCCGCCAGGCGCTGCAGGCTGGTCCACATCTGTTCGGCAGTACCCTCGAACACCCGCCCGCAACCCATGGCGAACAGGGTGTCGCCCACGAACGCGATCCGGTCGGCGTCGTCGAAATAGGTAATGTGGCCCAGGGTATGGCCACCGCATCCGATCACCTCAAACCGGGTCTCGCCCAGATCCACGGTGTCGCCATCGGCCACCGTACGATCCAATGGCGCGATCCGGGTCACCTCGGCCGGACCGACGATCATCGCTCCGGTGGCGGCCTTGATCTCGGCGTTGCCGCCCGCGTGATCGGGGTGCCAGTGGGTGTTCAGGATGAAATCAAGACCCCAGCTTTCGGTCTTCAGCGCCGCCAGAACCGCGCCGGCGTCCGGCGTGTCGATACAAGCGGTCTGGCCGCTGGCGTCGTCGCGGATGATGAAGCCATAGTTGTCGGAAAGGCAGGGGAACTGGCGCACGGTCAGGGTCATCGGAAAGCCTGGGATTGATGTCGTTGGTCCACCATAGCATGCCCGACCAAGACACAACCGCCCGCAGTCCCTACATACGCTTCGTCGGTCCAACGGATATGTCATGCGCCAGGGCGTTCTTGAGCTTCGCGAATTCTACGCAACGCCGCTGGGACGGGTGGCGCGCCAGATGGTGTCGCGCAAGGTGGCGGAGGCTTGGGGCGACGCTCGAGGCCTCGATGTGCTCGCCCTCGGATACGCCACACCGTTTCTTGAAGGCCTGGGTCCCGACGCTCGCCGGGCGGTGGCGGTGATGCCGGCCGCCCAGGGGGTGGAATCCTGGCCGGCGGGCGAGGCCAATCGGGCCTGTTTGGCGCCGGAATCGGCATTGCCCTTGCCCAACGCCCTGTTCGACCGGGTGCTAGCGGTTCACGCGCTTGAGGAAAGCGACAATCCGCTGCTGCTACTGGAGGAGATTTGTCGCGTCATGGCCCCGTCCGGCCGGGTGATCCTGGCGGTCACCGCCCGCCACGGCCTTTGGGCCGACGCCGAGACCAGCCCCTTTGGCCATGGTCGACCGTTCAGCCGTCGCCAGCTTGAGCGGTTGGTGCGTGAGGCTGAGCTTTCGCCGGTCAACTGGACGCGGGCGCTCTATGCGCCTCCCCTGAACTGGGCGTCGCGATGGGCGGAGGGTTTCGAGCAGGCCGGGGCGCTGCTGTGGCCAAGCTTCGCTGGCGTCATTTTGATGGAGGCCATAAAACAGACGTTCGCTGTCCGGCCCAAGGGGAAGGCGGCCCGCGCGCCGGTTAGAGTGTTGCCGGGCTTCGTGCCGGCGCCGGTTGGTGGAAAAATAGCTTTCCCGGGGCGGTCGCGCGCAATGTCGGGACCTGGGGCGAACCTGAAAGGAACAGAACCATGAAGTTCATTATCGCGATCATCAAACCCAGCGTCCTGGACGCGGTGGTCGATGCTGTGACGGCGGCCGGCGCCCTTGGGCTGACCGTCACGGAAGTGCGTGGCTATGGTCGCCAGAAGGGTAAGACCGAGATTTATCGCGGGGCCGAATATGAAGTGCGCTTGATCCCCAAGGTGCGGCTGGAAATCGCCGTTTCCACCGATCGGGCGCCGGCCATCCTCGCGGCGATCGCCGCCGCGGCCAACACGGGCAAGATCGGTGACGGAAAGGTCTTCGTGCTCGATCTGGAATCAGCCCTGCGTATTCGCACAGGTGAGTTGGACGACGAGGCGATCGGCGAATAGGGGCGCCGCCTTACGATTGCGTCATCCCCGCCGACTGAGCAGAAACAACGCCGCCTCTGCCCGCCAGTTCTCGATTTCCCGGGCGGGGTCCATTGGCCGCGCCGGCTTGCCCGCCGCCAGGGCCGCACAGGCGTCGATCTTCAGGCCCAGATCGTCGCAGATAGCGGTGAAATCGCGCACTGTGCACAGGTGGATATTGGGGGTCGCCCACCAGGGTTCTGGAAGCACGCCGGTGACCGGCATGCGGCCCTTGGTCAACAGCTCGAGCCGCAGGCGCCAGTGGCCGAAGTTCGGCAGGGACACCACCGCCTGGTCGGCGATGCGCAGCAATTCACCCAGCACATGCCGGGGTCGCAGCACCGCCTGCAGGGTCTGCGACAGGATCACATAGTCGAAGGCCAGGGCCGGGAAATAATCGAGGTCGCGGTCGGCGTCGCCCTGAACCACCGCCAGGCCCCGGGCCAGACAAGCCGAAACACCTTCGGCGCTGATCTCCAGGCCGCGACCGTGCACCGCGTTCTCGTTTTGAAGAAGCTCCAACAGGGCGCCTTCGCCGCAGCCGATATCCAGAACCCGCGACCCGGGCTTCACCAGGCGCAAGATTTCCTTGAAGTCTTCCCGAATCGGCTCTCTGGCTATTGTCCTGCCCGCGATGGCCGCGCCGCTCATGGCGCCGCCTGGTCCGCGAGGCCCGCCGCCTGGGCCGCCGAGGCCATGAAGCCGCCCAGCGCCGACAACAGCACCGGCTCGTCCAACAGGAACGCGTCATGGCCCTTATCGCTGTCGATCTCGACGAAACTGGCCCGGGCGCCGGCGGCGTTCAACGCCCGCACGATCGAACGGCTCTCCACCGTCGGATAAAGCCAGTCGGAGGTGAAGGAGAACACGCAGAAGCGCACATCGCGCGCCGGACGGAACACGTCGGCCAGCACGCCGCCCCGGCCCGCCGCCAAGTCGAAATAGTCCATCGCCCGGGTGATGTAGAGATAGGAGTTGGCGTCGAAGCGGTCGACGAAGCTGGCGCCCTGGTGGCGCAGATAACTCTCCACCTGGAAATCGGCGTCGAATCCCCACGACAGGCCGTCGCTCTGCAGCTCGCGGCCGAATTTGCGGTGCAGGGCCGGCTCGGACAGATAGGTGATGTGCGCGGCCATCCGCGCCACCGCCAGGCCTTTCTCGGGCCGAACGCCCACGGCGGCATAGTCGCCTCCGCGCCAGTCGGGATCGGCCATGATCGCCTGGCGGCCCACCTCATGAAAGGCGATGTTCTGGGCCGAGTGGCGCGCCGCCGCGGCGATACAGACCGCCGCGAACAAGCGTTGCGGATAGTCGGCGGCCCATTGCAACACCTGCATTCCGCCCATCGAGCCGCCCACTACCGCGAACAACCGCTCGATGCCCAGGGTCTCGACCAGCATGGCCTGTGCCCTCACCATGTCGGCAATGGTGATCACCGGAAAGGCCAGGCCCCACGCCGCCCCGGTGGCTGGATTGATCGACGACGGGCCGGTGGTGCCCATGCAACCGCCGACCACGTTCGAACAGATGATGAAGTGGCGCTCAGGATCCATCGGCAGGCCCGGCCCAACCATTGTCCGCCACCACGCCCGCCGGCCGGTGACTGGATGGCTCGAGGCCGCGTATTGATCCAGGGAAAGCGCATGGCAGATCAGGATCGCGTTCGATCGGTCGGCGTTCAACGTGCCATAGGTCTTGTAGGCGACCTCAAGACCGTCGATCCGGCCGCCGGAATCGAGTTGCAGCGGCTTGTCGGCGGGGAAAACCATCACGCCGCCACCGCCTTGATCGGCCCGCCCCGTCTCGCCACTGTCCATGGCGCGCTAGGACGCGATTCCCGCCCGGCCTGTCAATCGGTATGAAGGAAAGTTCCCACGAGAGCACTGTAGCCAAAGGCCCGAAACGAAAGCAGGCCCGGCAGAGCTTTCGCTCATGCCGGGCCCGGTCTCCTACCTTCAGTCGGGGGGGGCGAAACAGCAGGCGGGAGACATGGAGTAAATGCGTGTCGTGGCTCGGTGTTCCAGGATCCGTCGAAAATAAATGCAGGCCGATTCTTCGCGGCATCCCGCTTTCCAGCCTATCCGCTGGGAACGCGCGCAAGCTCCAACCCGTTGAATATATATGGGCCTAGGTTGGCGTGCATCGCATTGCGCCTCGGCCAGGGCGGAGGCTATTGGCTGTCCGCGATAGACCGATCCGAGGGCCATGCCATGACCAATCCCCTGCGAAGCCTGGCCGGCGCCGGACAGGCCGTCTGGCTCGACTTCCTGAGTCGCAAGATCCTTGAAGACGGCGAGCTGCGGCGCCTGATCGAGGACGATGGCCTACGTGGCCTTACCTCCAACCCCTCGATCTTCGAAAAGGCGATCGGCGATGGCGACGCCTATGACGGCGCCCTCAAGGCCCTGATCGACGCCGGCGACGCCGAGGTGATCGACCTCTACGAGCACTTGGCCATCGCCGATATCCAGGCC
This sequence comes from Caulobacteraceae bacterium, assembly GCA_025359665.1. Taxonomy (GTDB): domain Bacteria; phylum Pseudomonadota; class Alphaproteobacteria; order Caulobacterales; family Caulobacteraceae; genus Acaudatibacter. Next base: position 6,405 of record JANYFU010000487.1, on the reverse strand, counting down.
GCCGCCGATCAGCTGCGTCCCCTCTGGGAGTCTCTGGACGGCAACGACGGTTTCGTCAGCCTTGAGGTCTCGCCCTATCTGGCCATGGATATGGAGGGCACCCTGGCCGAGGCCCGACGCCTGTGGCGCGCGGTGGATCGCCCCAATCTGATGATCAAGGTGCCCGGGACTCCGGCTGGAGTGCCGGCGATCCGCGCGCTGATCGGCCAGGGGATCAACGTCAATGTCACCCTGCTGTTCAGCGTCGAGGCCTATGCGGCGGTGGCAGAGGCCCATATCGCCGGGCTCGAAGACCTGCGCGCCACCGGCGGCGATGTCGCCAGGGTGCATGGCGTCGCCAGCGTGTTCGTAAGCCGGATCGATGGCGACATCGACAAGGCCATCGACACGCGCCTGGCCGACGCCTCGCCGGAAGACGCCACGGCGCTGAAAGCCATCCGCGGCAAGGTGGCAATCGCCAACGCCAAGAACGCCTACGGTCACTATCTCGACCTGATCGCCACGCCCCGATGGAAGGCATTGGAGCAGGCCGGCGCGGCGCCTCAGCGTCTGCTCTGGGCCTCCACCGGAACCAAGGATCCGGCTTATTCCGACGTGCTCTATGTTGAGACTCTGATCGGTCCCGATACGGTCAACACCATGCCGCCCGCCACCATGAACGCTTTTCGCGATCACGGCGCGGTGGCCCAGGCCCTCACCGAAGACCTTGAGGCCGCGCGCCGCGTGCTGGCCGAGGCCGAGCGTCTAGGACTCGGCCTGGCCAATGTGACCGCCTCCCTGGTGACGGCCGGCGTCGCCAGCTTCTCGCAATCCTTCGATCAGCTGCTGGGCGCGGTGGCTCGCAAGCGCGCCGCCATTCTCGGAGACCGGCTCAACGGCCAGACCGTGGCCGCTGGCGGCCTGGAACCGGCTCTGACCGAGACCCTTGCCCGGGCGGCCGATCAGGGTTGGACGCGCCGGCTGTGGGTGGGTGACGCCAGCCTGTGGACCGGCGGGCCAGAATCCGCCTGGATGGGTTGGCTGGCGGCGGCGCGCGGCGAGGCGGTCGATCTTGACGGCCTCGATCAGCTTCGCGAGGCGGTGCGCGTCGCGGGCTACCGGCACGCGCTGCTTCTGGGTATGGGCGGATCCAGCCTCGGTCCCGAGGTGCTGGCTGCAACTTTCGCCGCGCCGAGGGGGTTTCCCGAACTTCTCGTCCTCGATTCCACAGACCCGGTCCAGGTCGCCCGGATGGCCGGGATCATCGATCCGGCCAGCACCCTGTTTATTGTCGCCAGCAAGTCCGGCACGACGCTGGAGCCAGATGTTCTGCATCGCTACTTCTTCGATCTGGCCGAGCAGTCGCTCGGCGTGGGCAAGGCGGGCGGGCGCTTCATCGCCATAACCGACCCTGGCTCACAACTGGAGGCGGTTGCCCGGGAACAGGGTTTCTGGCGCATCTTTCCGGGATGGAAATCCATCGGCGGGCGCTACTCGGTGCTCTCCAATTTCGGCATGGTCCCCGCCACGATCATCGGCCTGGACGCCAAGGCGATCTTCGAGGCGGTGGCCCCGATGGCCCGCGCCTGTGGGCCGAGCGCGCCGCCCGCCGCCAATCCAGGCTTCACCCTAGGCGCTTTGATGGGCGTCGCCGCCCTGGCGGGTCGCGACAAGATCACGCTGATGGTCTCCGACGGCGTCGCCGACCTTGGCGGCTGGCTCGAACAACTGATCGCCGAATCCACTGGCAAGCTGGGCAAGGGCCTGATCCCCATAGATCGGGAGCCCCCAGGTCCGATCGAGGTTTATGGCCATGATCGCCTGTTCTGCTCGATAGGCCTGGAGGGCGAAGCCGACATGCCGCGGGAAGGTTTGTTGCGTGCTTTGCAAGACGCTGGTCATCCCGTGGTTCGCGTCACGCTGGCCAGCCGGGACACGCTGTTCCAGGAATTCTTCCGCTGGGAGATGGCCACGGCGGTGGCCGGGGCCGTGATCGGCATCGATCCCTTCGATCAGCCCGATGTCGAGGCCAGCAAGATCAAGACCCGCGCCCTTACCGACGCTTATGAGGCAAACGGCGCCCTGGCCGCTCAGACACCGCTGTTCGAGGCCGAGGGTATCACCTTGTTCGCCGATCCCGCCAACGCCGCCGAGCTGGCCGGCGCGGTTTCCGCGCCCTTGCTGGAAGCCTATCTGGCCGCCCACTTCGAACGCGCGGGGCCTGGAGATTATCTGGGCCTGCTCGCCTACCTGGACCGAAATCCGACTCACATCGAAAGCCTCCAGACCTTGAGGCTGCGCCTGCGTGACCATACCAGGCTTGCCACCGTGGCGCAGTTCGGCCCGCGCTTTCTGCACTCCACCGGCCAAGCTTATAAGGGTGGCCCCAACAGCGGCGTGTTCCTGCAGATCACCGCCCAGCCCGGCGAGGATCTGCATGTTCCGGGGCGGAAGCTGACGTTTGGCGTTATCGAAGCGGCCGAGGCCGAGGGCGATTTCGCGGTGTTGGCGGAGCGGGGCCGACGCCTGTTGCGGATCCACCTGGGCGAGGACACGGTTAGCGGCCTGGCGCAATTGCTTGAGGCGGTGGACCGGGGAATGGCGCGGGTCGCGAACACGTAAGCGCCCCATTAGAGACATCTAACGGCACACCTGCGGCGCTATGACACAGCTGTCGTCTTATCCACTGAGCGGCGGTTTTTGAGTGCGAGGCGTGTCGATGATCAATGTTATTTCCGTGGAGCCGATGGCCGATGGTTGGGCCGTTCGTCACCCCCGGGTGGGTAATCCTCAGCTTTTCCTCAGCGGAGCCAGGGCCGAGGAGACCGCGATAAACCTGGGCTCACGCCTGGCCGAAGCTGGCCAGACGACCGAAGTCGTTATCTATTTGCGTGGTGGCTCTGTAGGCGGGCGCTTCATTTGCAAGGCCGAAGAGGCCAGCCAAGCTGGCGTCTAGGAGAACCGCGTCGCCAACCTTGAAAGCCCGGTGTCGATCAGCGGGTCGCTGGTCGCCCCGGCAATCCGAGCGCTGAGCACCGCTTCGGCGGCCTGCGCGGCCATGTCGGCGGCGGCCGCTTTGACTTCTCCGGCCGCCTGGGCTTCGGCCAGCGCGATCTTGCGCTCGGCCATCAGGCCCCGGCGTTTGATGTCTTCTTCCAGCTTGATCGCCGCCTCGGCGCGCAGCCGGTCGGCGTCGGCCTGGGCGTTCTTCAGCAGTTCGGCGGCGGCCCGGTCGGTGTCGGCCCGCTGGACCTGGATTTGCGCCAGCAACGCCTGCGCCTCTTCGCGCAGCCGCACGGCCTCGTCGAGCTGGGCCTGAACCTTGGCGGCCGCGTCGTCGAGGGTCTTCATCGCCAGGCTCGGAACCTTGGCGCGCCACAGCACCCCGGCGAACACCACAAGGGCGATCATGATCCAGAATTCGGCGTCCGCGGGATTGGTCAGAAACGACAAGTCAGCCTCGCTTGGATCGAAACGTCAGGAGGGAAGAGCGGTATCCAAAACCCGCTCAACCTCGGCCGATGTGGCCTCCGCGCCGGTCAGCCGGGAGATCATGGCCTGGGCGGTCTCTATGGCGATGGTGCGGACATGGCTCATGGCCTCGGCCCGGGCGGCGGCGATGCGCGCCTCGGCCACGGCCAGAGCCTCGGCCAGCTTGGCTTCCTCGACAGCCTGACGGGCCGCCGCGGCGGCCTTGGCTTCCGTCTGGGCGTCGAGCGCCACCTTTTGAGCACGCGCGCGGGCGATGGCCAGCTCGCCGGCCGCCGCTTCCAGCTCCGCCCTGGCGGCGTCACGCATGCGCTTGGCGTCGCCGATGTCGCCCGAGATCTTGTCCTCGCGGGCGTCGATAGCTCCGGCCACCCGAGGCACGAACACCCTGGAGAACAACACGTAGAGCACCGCGAAGATGACCAGCATCCAGAAAATCTGACCCGGCCATTGGGCAAGATCGAACTGGGGCAGGCCACCGCCACCGGCGGCGGGTGTGGGTTCGGCCATCGGGCCGACCTACTTGAACAGAATGAGCAGGCCCATCACGAACCCGAACAGGCCCATGGTTTCGGCCAGGGCCATGCCTAGGAACAGATAGGTGCGTTCGCCCGCGGCGGCGGCCGGGTTGCGGATCGCGGCTTGCAGATAGTTGCCGAACAGGATGCCCAGGCCGGCGCCGGCGCCGATGAGGCCGGTCATGGCGAGACCGGCGCCGATGAGTTTGGCTGATTCAGGATTCATGGAAACGAAAGTCCTTTTTTGAACGATAGCGGAAGGTCAGTGGCCGTGGTCGAGATTCACGACCTCGTTGAGATAGACGCAGGTAAGCGCGGCCCAGACGAAGGCCTGGATGATCGCGATGACAAAATCCAGGGCGGTCAGGGCCAGCACCATCATGAACGACATGCCCGAGCCGATCAGGCCCAGGTTGTTCAGGCCGATCCCTTGCAGACCGAAGGCGCCGAGGCCAATCACGAAAGTGGCGAAGATATAGACCACCACGTGGCCGCCCAGCATGTTGCCGAACAGCCGCAGCGCCAGGGTGAAAGGCCTGATCAGGAACGAGATCATCTCGATCACCATCAGGAACGCGCTCATGGCCGGGTGCATGCCCGATGGCCAGAATAGCTTGAAGAAACCCAGGCCATTGCGGGCAAAACCCACGGCCAGCACGATCAGGAAGGTCATCACGGCCAAGGTGGCGGTCACGGCCAGTTGCGAGGTTACCGTGAAGCCGCCCGGCGTAAGACCCAGAAGATTGAGAAAGGCGATCAGCAGAAAGAGAGTGAATACCAGCGGCAGAAATGGCCGCCCGCGATCACCGATGATGCCGCCGGTCAGAACATTGTCGACCATGCCATAAAGCATTTCGGCCACCGCCTGCAGGCGTCCGGGCACCAGTTCGCGCTTGGCGGCGGCGAAGAAGAACAAGCAGATCAGCGTCGCCGCGATCATCATGAACAAAACCGAATTGGTGATCGACAGGTCGACCATGCCCAGCCCGGGCACCGGAATGGGGGGAAAATCCACAAATCTGCGGACCAGGAACTGTTCCATCGGCTCGATAGCGGCCATCGGTGCTCTTTAAACCCTTAGTACCCTACGCGTGGTCGTCGTCGTCGTCGTCAATGGGAGCCGGATCAACCGTCCCCCGCTCTATTTTTGCCGTCGCGCCGATGCGCGAGGCGGTCTGGATCGTCGACCAGATCGACAAGCCAGAACCGATCACCAACCCGATGACCAGACCTAAAGGGCTGGTGTGAGCCAGGCGATCGGCGAACCATCCCAGGCCAACGCCGCCCAGCACACCGCCGAGCATCTGGCCCAAAACACGGTATCCGTCCCCCGCCGCGCCACCCAGACCGGTGACGGGTGGCGTCTTGCGCCGCTTGGCCTCGAACGCCTCGAGATCGTTATCCAGGCGCCCAAGCGGGTCCTGGCCGGCCTCTGGGTGTTTGCTATGTTCCGTTTTATGTGGCGGCGTGGACGTCATGGGATCATTCCGGTGACCCGATTTCACCCCTGCCGCACCCCGGCCAAGTCGCGGCGGAACCTATAGACGTGGGTGCGGTGCGTCAAGACTGGGTGAATCGCCTCTAAATAACTGTTTTATATGAAAAATTAGGGTTTCTGCCTATTGGGCGGCCAGGGCCTCGGCCTGGCGCAGGTCGACCGACACCAGTTGTGAGACGCCGCGTTCACGCATGGTCACCCCGAACAGACGATCCATTCGCGACATGGTCAGGGGGTTGTGGGTGATGGTCAGGAACCGCGTGGACGCCCGCCGGCGCATTTCAGCCAGCAGATCGCAGAATCGCTCAACATTGGCGTCGTCCAGTGGGGCATCCACCTCGTCGAGCACGCAGATCGGCGCGGGGTTGGCCAGGAACACCGCGAAGATCAGGGCCACGGCGGTCAGCGCCTGTTCGCCGCCGCTCATCAGGCTCATCACCGCCATCCGCTTGCCGGGTGGACAGGCAAGGATTTCCAGCCCGGCCTCCAGGGGATCGGCCGATTCCACCAGCCGTAGCTCGGCGGCGCCGCCCTGGAACAAGGTGGTGAACAGGTCGCGGAAGTGGCCGTCGATGATTTCGAAGGCGGCCATCAGCCGTTCGCGGCCCTCGGCGTTGAGTTCCTCGATTGCCTGGCCCAGCCGCGCCAGGGCGCCCGACAGGTCGGCGCGCTCATTGACCATCACGCCCAGACGGGTCGACAGTTCCGCCGCCTCGTTCTCGGCCAGCAGGTTGACCGCCCCCAGGGCGTCCCGCTCCCGCTCCAGGGCGGCCAGGTGGGTCTCCGCCCCGGCGACCCCGGTGGGCAGGGCCACCGCGTCTTCGGCGAGCTTTTGACCCAGATCGGCAGGCTCCAGGCCCGAGGCCTCGCGGATCGCGAGCGCCTGTTCATCGACCCTGGTCAGGGCGGCCTCCAGCCTTG
>JANYFU010000486.1 GCA_025359665.1 Caulobacteraceae bacterium | reverse complement strand
GCAACACCTTGCCGTCGACCGAAGGCACAAGGTTGCCGACACCGGTCCCGAAATCGCTCATCAGATGCGCGCGGATTAGCGAGACCGGCAGGCCGCGCAGACAGGCGGCCGTGACGTCGGGGCCGGCGCAGGCGGGGCCCGCGGCTCCGGGGGCAGCCGCCGCCAGGGTTTTTTGCACGGCGGCGGCGCCCTTGGCCTCCATGCCAGCCTGCGATAGCTGGGCGGAGACGCCATAGGCGCCGCTCTCGATGATCGCCTTTTCGAACTGGCCCGCCGAAAGTGGCGACGCCAGGTGGGTCAGCACGCTGATGCCGCCGGCCGACTCGCCGAAGATGGTGACGTTTTTCGGGTCGCCCCCGAACGCGACGATGTTGGCCCGGACCCATTTCAGGGCGGCCTGCTGGTCCATGATCCCGTAGTCGCCGGTGGTTCCGGCCCCGTCGCGAAGCGCCGGATGGGCGAGGAAACCCATGGCGCCGAGGCGATAGTTCATCGCCACCACGATTACGCCTTTGGAAACCAGGGGGGCCGGATTGGCGTAGGATGTGGCGCTACCGGTGGTGAAGGCGCCGCCGTGAATCCACATCATTACCGGGAACGGTCCCGCGCCGCTTGGCGCGTGCACGTCGAGATAGAGGCAGTCCTCGGTCTCGCCCAGCGATCGGAACGGGCTGTTTCCGGTCTGGAGGCAGGGAGCCGCCGAGGCCGCTTTGGCGACCGGCGCCGACCAAGGCGCCGCCGGCACAGGCGGCCGCCACCGTAGGTCGCCCACGGGCGGAGCGGCGTAGGGAATGGCGAAGTAGGAGCGCATCGCTCCGCGCTGCGTCGCCTGCACCGGCCCACGATCGGTTTGCACGACCGTCGCCAAAGGTTCCGCGCCGGCGGCCGAGGCCAGCGTCAGGGCGCCGAACAGGGCCACGCCTAGCCCGGACAGCCGACGCCTTGAGGTTCGAGACCAATGATCAAACCGCATGCCCATGCCGCCCGTCCCCAAAATCCAGCCCTCGCCGGGGCTCTCGGCGATTCTATGCCCCTCACGCTGGTTCGCGACAAGCTGGCGCGTAACGGACCCCAGGGAGGACTTGGTCCGGCCTCTCTCTTCCTTCCACGTTGTTGGACGGCCTGGGTTTCCACGCCAACTGTGAGACTGGCGCCCAACGCCGACTGGTTGGTGGGAACTAACGGCAAAGGCGACCCATTGCGGACTCCACTTGCCTATCGCCTAGTGGGGGATGCCCCGTCTCGTAGATGTCTACACATTTCGCAGCGGTTCTTTCGCCTCCAACGGCGACTCGGTGGTCTGTGTAGGTCCAAGACTTTTCTTGGATGAGCTTTTTGGGCCAGACGGGCTGAGCAAAACGTTCTTCGGATACGCTATGTACCGGGACGAATTAGGAAACGACTACATAGGTGTGTGGGGCGCGCGAAATTGCTCGCGACTCAGGCGCTTTCTACGGGAACGTGGCGCCCAGCTTGTCCTCCATCGCAATCCTCCGCCAGGAGCGAGACTAAGTCACTTCTCAACCAATCCAGGTGCGAGGGGTTGACCGTTGCGCGGTCACCCCGTCGATCGCAATTCTGCCACCTAAATGCCCCGGGCGTCGAGCGAGGAGGAGTCCAACAGACCCGGACTATGACCCTTCGTGGAGATCGGCTTCGATCGCCAGCAAGGCCGCCTCCAGAGGCGTCAGATGTATCAGGACGACGTTCCAGATCACGGGTCCCGCGACACGATGATAATCGTGCCTCAATACGTTCCCGATGCCAATGATTTCGGCCCAGGGGATTTCCGGCCGGGTTGCGCAAAGCGGCGGCGGAATTCTACGGGCCGCTTCGGAGATGATTTCCAGGCCACGCTGCACGCCGTGACGCAGGAGCCAATCGGTATCGTAGTCCTCCAGCACCTTACCCGCGCTGGCTACCTCGATACCCTCGATCGCTCGCAACGCCGGCCGTACAAGCCGGTCGTTCAAAAGACGCGTTCCGCGGTCGATTCGATGCGGCGGCGCAGCAGCGGGTCCAGGCTGTCGCGGGTGGTCAGGTCCACGCGAACGCCGAGCCGCTGCTCGAGAAGGTGCTTGATGCCGACGAGTTCGATCAGCGAGAATCGGCGGGCCTCATCATAGTCCATGAACAGATCGAGGTCGCTCGACGACATCGCCTCGTCCCGCGCTGTCGATCCGAACAGATACAGCCCCGTCGCGCCCAACGCCCGTATTGGGTCGGCCTGTGCCCTCAAGGCCACCATGGCGTCGTGTCGTAGCATTCGAACAGCTTATCACCCAACCGCCCTACAGCCCATACAGTTCGGCCTTGTCGAGGGTGTTGCGGACCAGGCGCAGGACGGCGACGTCGACCATTACGCCGTTGACTTGGACCGCCCCTAGGCCTCGGGCTTCGGCTTCGCGGTAGGCGGCTTCTATCTGGCGGGCGCGGGCGACCTCGCGGGCGTCGGGGGAGAAGATGTCGATGGCCGGGGCGATCTGCGAGGGATGGATCGCCCATTTGCCGACCATGCCCAGGGCTTTGGCGCGGGCGGCCTCGGTGCGGAAGCCTTCCTCGTTCTTGAAGTTGGCGTAGGGGCCGTCGACCGCGTCCAGCCCCGCCGCCCGCGCCGCCATGGTCACCCGGAAACGCACGTAGTGGAAGATGTCGCCTGGATAAGCCCCGGACTCGCCGATCGCCCGGGTGTCGATGCCCTGCGAGCCGGAATAGTCGCCCATGCCGAAGATCAGGCATTCGAGCCGGTCGCTGCAGCGGGAGATTTCCTCGACGTTCTGCAGGGCCTGCACCTCCTCGATCAGCACCTCGATGCCGATCCGGCGCCCCAGTTTCAGCTTCTTCTCCAACTGGCCCAGCATGCGGTCGAGGAAGATCACGTCGGCGGCTGTGTAGGGTTTGGTCAGCATGATGGTGTCGATGTTGGCGCCGGCCTTTTCGACCACGGTGATGATGTCTCCGTGACACCATTCGGTGGTGACGTCGTTGATCCGCACGCAGCGGGTCTTCTTGCCCCAGTCGAGGTTGTTGAGCGCCCAGGCGATCTTGTCCCGCGCCTCGACCTTGACGCTGGGCGCCACGGCGTCCTCCAGGTCGCAGAACACATGATCGGCGGCCGATTCGGCCCCTTTGCGCAGCATCTTTTCGCTGCTGCCGGGGACGGAGAGCTGCGAGCGGCGGGGGCGCGGGATGCGTTGGGTCATGGCGACTTCCTGGTAATCCTGGGGGCTAATCTTGCATGCTGGCCGCGGCGCGCCCGTCGATCAGGGTCTGGATCTCGGCTTCGGTCAGTCCGGCGCGTCTCAGCTGCGCCCGAGTGTGCTCGCCCAGCAGGGGGGCACGGGCGTGGACGCCGCCTGGGGTGCGGGTCATCTTGACCGGCACACCGGCGATGCGGATCGGCGCGGCGCCGGGCTGCTCGACCTCGACGATCATCTGGCGGGCGGCGAAGTGCGGATCGCGCTCGATCTCGGCTATGTTCATCACCGGGCCAAAGGGAATGCGGCCACCCAGCGTGGCCGTCAGCTCAGCCTTCGACAGCCGCCGGGTGTTGACGCTGAGCGCCTCGATCAAGGCGCGACGGTTTTCGCTCCGCAACCGGTGGCTGGCGAACCGCGGGTCGGCCAACAGCGGCGCGGCGCCTATGGCCTCGCACAGGATCTGGAAGAAATTGTCCTGCTGGGCGGCGACGGTGATAAAGCCGTCGGCGGCGGGAAACATGCCGAACGGGCACAGGAACGGGTGGTGGTTGCCCTCGGGCCCTGGTGTCTGGTCCAGGATCGAATGCTGCCAGACGGTGCGCTCGCAGATCGCCAGCACCGCATCGACCATCGAGACATCGACGAATTGGCCCTCGCCGGTCCGCCGGGCGTGGTGGATGGCGGCCAGCACGCCGAACGCCAGCATCATGCCGGGGACGATATCGCCGACACCCGGCCCGACCTTGGTCGGCGTCGCCGGATCCGGGCCGGTTATAGCCATCACCCCGCCCATGGCCTGGGCGACGACGTCGAAGGCCGGCCAGTCGGCATAGGGAGAGGCCCCTGTACGCTTGTCGCCGAACCCGCGCAGGGCGCCGTAGACCAGTCGCGGATTGATCACGCGCAGCACCTCGTAGCCGATACCCAGGCGCTCCATAACGCCGGCCCGGAAGTTCTCGGTGAGGGCGTCGGCGTCCCTGACCAGCGCCTTCAGGGCGGCGCGGCCGGCCTCGCTCTTCAGGTCGAGGCAGACGCTTTGCTTGTTGCGGTCGATGCTCTGGAAATAGCCGCCAAGGGCCCTGCGGGCGTCGTCCTGGCGATAGGGGCCGGCGCCGCGGGTCATGTCGCCGGTCAGCGGTTCGACCTTGATCACTTCGGCGCCGTGATCGGCCAGCATCATGGTGCCGTAAGGACCGGCTAGCATCTGGGTCAGGTCGATGATCCGCAGGCCGCTGAGGGCGCCGAATGGTTTGGCGTCGGCGGCGGTCACCGGTCGCCCCAATGGCTCTTGCGCTTGACCAGCACGCGCCGGTCGATCTGGGCGATCTGTTCGTCGCGCTGGTTGTAGCCATAGTGGCGGAACACCACGATGCCGGCGTCGTCCTGGTCGGCGTTCGATTTTTCCAGCACTTCGCTGTACGCATAGAGTGTGTCGCCATGGGTGACCGGCCTGGACAGGCGGATGTTGTCCAGGCCAAGCTCCGCCAGGGCGTTTTCGCAGCAGTCCTGGCAGGCGAGACCCAGCACCAGCGAGAAGTTGACCCCGCCAAAGGCGATGATCCCGCCGAACGGGCTGGAGGCCATCTGGTGCTCGTTGAAATGACCCTGGGCGGTGTTCATCACCATGTTGGTGATCAGCACGTTCTCCAGCGGGGTCATGGTCTTGCCGCGGGCGTGGCGGATCACGGCGCCGACCTCGAAGTCCTCGAAGTAGTTATGGGCGCCGGTCAGCTTGGAAATTTCGCCCATCACGCCGCTCCCTTGGGGTTGCGCAGCCGCACGAGATTGGAGCGCCGGAAGCCGATCACCCGCTCGCCGGCCTCGTCGAAGCCCTCGGTCCGCCAAGTGACGATGCCGTTCCTGGGGTTGCTGTCGGATATGCGGGCCTCGGTGGTGACGCTGCGGGCGGTGATCGTGGTTCCAGGATAGACCGGCCGATCGTAGGTCAGGTCGAACACCCCCAGGAACGGCCCGCCGATCTCGCTGCAATCCTCGACGCTGAGGCCGAGCACGACGTTGAACACCAGCTGAGGATTGACCACGATGTCCGGATGGCCGTGGGCCTTGGCGTAGGCGCGGTTGAAATACAGCGGGTTGAACGACAGGGTCAGGGTGGTGAACAGGGTGGTGTCGCCCTCCAGGATGGTGCGGCCCCAGTGGTGATCGAACCTCTGGCCGACGTGGAAATCCTCATACAATCGCCCCTTCGGCCAAAGCACGGCCCTGGCGCGCGGATCATCGGTCATCGCCTGTCTCCTCCCGCGCCCAGTGATGCGAGAAAGGTCGGAGGGGGGCAATGTGTCCGCGGCGTTGTCCGGAACCCATTACATATGCGATGTAGTGCCGCGAGATGGCCGCCCGCTCGATCAAGTCCGCGCAACGCACCCTGGCGCTGTTCGAGCTGTTTTCGCGCGAGCAGCGGCCGTTCACCGTCGGGCGGGTGTCGGAGGCCCTGAAGATCCCCCAGGCCAGCGCCAGCATGCTGCTGCGCAATCTGGCCGACCTGGGCTATCTCGAATACGATCGCAAGGCGCGGACGTTCTCGCCCGGTATTCGCGTCGCGCTGCTGGGCAGCTGGATCGACCGGCGGTTCAGCGAGGCCGGTTCCCTGGGCGCGCGGCTGGACGCGCTGCAGCGCAAGGTCGGCGAAACCGCTTACCTGGGCATTCAGAACGGGTCGGCGGCGCAGTATGTGATCACCCAGGCGCCGGAAAACCCCGACCGGCTGGATGTGATGTCGGGCCAGTTCCGGTCGCTGACCTGCTCGGCCATGGGCCGCGCGCTGCTCAGCCTGAAGCCGGACGCGGAGGTGGTGACCTGGGCTCGCCGCTGCAACGCCGAGGCCACCGAGGCCCGCTTCGTGGTGCGCGAAACCGAGTTCCTGGCGTTGATCCGCAGGGCGCGCGAGGACGGTTATGCGACGACCGAGGGCGACGTGACGCCGGGGCTGGGAGCGATCGCGGCGCCGATGCCATCGCCCATGGCGGGCTCGCCCCTAGCGCTGGGCGTCGGCGGGCCGATAGCGCGAATTCGCCAGAAGCGTCCCCTGATCCTCGAGGCCCTGCGGGCGTTCATCGAACCGCTCGCTATCCCTCCCTCGACGGCGATGGACAGCGTATAGTGGAATCCTGTCCCCAGGAGGCCCCAATGAACGCACTGACCCCCGGTGGGCGCTACGACGAGGCGACGGCGATCCGGCCGGTGCGCGTCGCGGTGCTGACGATTTCCGATACGCGCGACGAGGCGAGCGACACTTCCGGGCATGTGCTGACCGACCGGGTGACCGGGGCCGGGCATGTGCTAGCCGGCAAGGCGATCGTGGCCGACGACGTGGCGGTGATCCGCGAGCGGGTGAAGGCCTGGACGACGTCGGGCGAGATCGACGCCATCGTCACCACCGGCGGCACCGGCCTGACCGGCCGGGACGTGACGCCCGAGGCGATCCGGCCGCTGTTCGACAAGGAAATCGATGGGTTCTCGGTGGTGTTCCACCTGGTCAGTTATCAGACGGTGGGGCTCTCGACCCTGCAGTCGCGGGCGCTGGCCGGGATCGTCGATGGGGTGTTCGTGTTTTGCCTGCCCGGCTCGAACGGCGCGGTGAAGGACGGCTGGGACAAGGTGATCGCCGCCCAGCTCGATAGCCGCCACCGGCCCTGCAACATGGTCGAGCTGATGCCCAGATTGCTGGAAGCATGACGTCCGCGAAGACCGGTGGCTTGACGCATCTGGACGCCGAGGGCCGGGCGCGGATGGTGGACGTGTCCGCAAAGCCAGCCACCGCGCGCGAGGCGGTGGCGACCGGCTTCGTGCGCATGGCCCCGGCGACCCTGGCGCTGGCCGTTTCGGGCGGCGGCAAAAAAGGCGACGTGCGGGCGGTGGCCGAGATCGCCGGGGTGATGGGGGCCAAGCGGACCAGCGACCTGATCCCGCTGTGTCATCCGCTGGCGCTTACCAAGGCGCGGGTGACGGTCAATGTCGCCGAGGGTGGCCTGGAGGTGATCGCCGAGGTCAGAACCGCCGGCCCGACCGGGGTGGAGATGGAGGCCCTGACCGCCGTCTCGGTGGCCTGCCTGACGCTCTACGACATGCTGAAGGCCGCCGACCGGGGCATGGTGATCGAGGGCGTGCGGTTGCTGGAAATGACCGGCGGCGCCTCGGGCGACTGGCGCGCGCCATGAAGCTGCCGGCGGTCGAGGACGCGCGGGCGCGGATGCTGGCCGGGGTGGAGCCCCTGCCGACCGAAGATGTCCCCCTGGCGCTGGCCAACGGCCGGTTCCTGGCCGGTGCGGTCGTCGCCTCGCGCAACCAGCCACCGTTCGCCGCCTCGGCCATGGACGGCTGGGCGGTGCGGTCCGAGGATGGGGTGGGGCCGCGCCGGATCACCGGCGAAAGCGCCGCCGGTCGTGGCTACGCCGGCTCGGTCGGGGCCGGGGAGGCGGTGCGGATCTTCACCGGCGCTGCCGTGCCCGAGGGCGCCGACGCGGTGGTTATCCAGGAGGACGCCCGGCGCGAGGGCGACCTGGTGCATATTCCGGAGGTCACCGACCCGCGGCATATCCGGGCCGCCGGCCTGGATTTCCACCTTGGAGCGATCCTGCTGGAGCGCGGCGCGCGGCTCGACCCGTGGCGGCTGTCGCTGGCGGCGGCGGCGGGGCTGGCGAGCGTCCCGGTTCATCGCCGGCCCCGCGTGGCTATCCTTTCCACCGGCGAGGAAGTGGTCGAACCGGGCGGCGCGCCTGGGCCATTCCAGATCTTCAATTCCGGCTCCACCGCGCTGACCGCCCTGGCCGAAACCTGGGGCGCCGACGCGACCGCCCTGCCCTCGGTGGGGGATGACGAGGCGGCGACCGCCGACGCCGTGGCCGACGCGGGCGGCGACCTGATCGTCACCCTCGGCGGCGCCTCGGTGGGCGACCACGACCTGGTCAAACCGGCCCTGAAGCGGCTGGGCCTGGAGCTGATCGTCGAGAGCGTGGCGGTGCGGCCGGGCAAGCCGACGTGGTTCGGTGTCCTGGCCGACGGGCGCCGGGTGCTGGGCCTGCCGGGCAATCCGGCTTCGGCTCTGGTGTGCGCCGAACTGTTCCTGCAACCGCTGCTCCGGGCGATGCAAGGCGCGGAGTCGGAGCCCCGGATGGCGACCGCCCGGACCCGCGCCGCGCTAGGCGCCAACGGCGATCGGGAACACTGGATGCGGGCGCGGCTGGCCTATGAGCCCGATGGTGGACTGTGGGCCAGCCCGCTGAAAGACCAGGATTCCTCGCTGGTCACCATCTTCGCCCAGGCCGACGCCCTTGTCCGCCGCGCTCGCCAGGCGCCCGCCAGCCAAGTGGGCGATGTCGTGGAGATATTGATCTTGGACCGACTCTGGTGACTATCGCGCCCGATTCAACCAATCCTAGGACGCGCCCGCCATGCTTCTGACCGCCGCCCTGGCGCTTAGCCTGTTCAACCCGTTGGCCTGGATGACTCATCCTCTGAGCAGTCACCCGGCTATCCGGCGCGCCCATGTCGGGGCGTGGTCCATCGCCATCGCCAGGGACCGCTTCTCGGGAACCTCCGGCTGTTCGATCACCGGCAAGGATGTCAGCCTGCATGCGGGCACGGCGATATTCCGGCTGACAAGGCACGGGGACACCACCCGGGCGGTGTTCCGCCTCGACGGGGGTCCGCCCCGGGCGATTTCCGACACCTTCGACGCGGTCCAGGCCAAGGGGTTCTTTCCGCAGCGCGGCTGGATCGTCGATCCCGACGGTGGCGAGGCGGCTCTGCCGGCCAGCTATCTGTCGGGAATCGGGACCGTGACCTGGCGCGCCTCGCCGAAACAGGGCCTGCGCCGGATCAAGGTCGTCCACCTGGATGAAGCCATCGCCACCGCCCGCGTCGACGGTTGCCAGGACGTGGCTCCCTAAACGGCCACGCGCAGCCGTTCGGCGGTGATTTCGGCCATTACGGCGATGGCCACTTCCCAGGGGGCCTTGCCGCCGATGTCCAGGCCGATCGGCGCGCGCAGGCGGCCGATGTGGTGCTCGGCCAGACCGGCCTGGCGCAGCCAAAGCTGACGATCGGCCAGCCGTCGGCGTGCGCCCAGCGCGCCGACATAGAAGGCGTCCGACGGCAGAGCCGCGACCAGGGCGGCGTGATCGGTCTCGGCGTCGTGGGTGGCCACCGCCACAGCCGTCCACGGATCCATGCCGATCGCCGCCAGGGCCTGGGCTGGATCGTCCCGGCGATAGGCGACGCCGGC
>JANYFU010000485.1 GCA_025359665.1 Caulobacteraceae bacterium | reverse complement strand
GCCTGGGCGCTGATGCTCATTGGCCTTGGCCTGATGGGTGCGACCCTGCGCCGACGCCGCGTCACCCCCCGCGTCGTTGTCGCGTCGGCCGCCTCTGACGCCTGACCCGCTCCGCCACCCGTCTCGGACCCGAAAGGAAAGGTAGGCGACCCATGACCCCCCGAGCGCCCTCCGATCCCGACGGGTCCGAGACGACCCGGCGATCACTGATCGTCCGGACCGCCGCGACTATGGGTTTGGTCGGGTTGGTTGGCTCCGTTCTCGCGACCACCCAGGCCTTCGCGGCCGACGCCAAGCTTTCGCCATCCGACATCGGCTATCGCCCGACGCCCAACGGTCGGTCGCGCTGCGATGTCTGTGTGAACTGGCGCCCTCCCGACGCCTGCAAGGCCGTGGCCGGCCCGATCAGTCCATCCGGCTGGTGCGGGCTGTTCGTTCGCAAGGACTAGTTCCGCCGCGCGGTCGTCTTGCAAACCGCTCTCAACTTCAGCGTCTTTCTCAACTCCAATCAAACGGAGCCGCTATGCGCGCGCCAATCTCGACGCTCTGGCTGGCCCTTTGGCTCAGCTTGTGGACGACATCCGCCCAGGCCGTGCCGAGCTTCGCGGCTCAAACCGGCCAGCCCTGCAACGCCTGCCACGTTGGCGGTCTTGGCCCACAGCTCACGCCGTTTGGCCGGGACTTTAAGCTGCGCGGCTACACGGCTCGGGCAGTCGACTGGAATATCCCGCTGGCCGCGTTCGCCATCACCTCCTACACCACTACGGCCAAGGCCCAGTCTGCGCCCCCGGCCGCCCATTTCGGCGCCAACGAGAATCTGGCGGTGGACCAGGTCAGCCTGTTCGTGGCCGGCGGTTTCGGAAAACATTTCGGGGCCTTCATCCAGAACACCTATGACGGGGTCGCCAGAGCCTTCACCTGGGACAATCTGGACCTGCGCGCGGTGACCACGGCGCGGCTCGGTAAATCCGACGCCATCCTTGGGCTGGATCTCAACAACAGTCCGACGGTGCAGGACGCCTTCAACACCCTGCCAGCCTGGGCTTTCCCCTATACCAGCTCAAGCCTTGGCCCCAGCCCGGCGGCCTCTCCGCTGATCGGCAATCTCGCCCAGACGACGCTCGGCCTCACCGGCTACGCCTGGATTGATCGGCGCTTCTACCTGGAATTCGGCGGCTATCGGTCCCTGGGGGCGGGGGTCCTGACCCACCTCGGAGCTGACCCGTTTTCGCCAGGCAAGATCGACGGTGTCGCGCCCTATGGCCGCGTCGCCTATCATCACGACTATGGCGGCTCCAACCTGGAGGTCGGCGCATTCTTTCTCGACGCCCGGCTGTTCCCGGCCCGCGATGAAAGTGTCGGGGTGACAGACCACTATACGGACGTCGGCCTGGATGGCTCTTTTTTCAAGGCCCTGCCCCACGGTGACGTGGCCACGCTCAACGCCCGCTACACCCATGAGAGCCAGCGTCTCAACGCGTCCGCAGCCTTGGGCCTGGCCAGCGACGCCCACCAGAGCCTCGACGACGTTCGTGTCGATGCCTCGTACTATTGGCGCAGCAGGGTCGGCCTGTCGGCGCAGGTGTTCGACACCTGGGGGTCGGGAGACGACCTGCTTTATCAGGCCAACCGTCGACGGCGCCCCGAGAGTTCCGGCATGGTGTTGCAGATCGACGGTACGCCGTTCGGAGACGGCTCCTCGCCGTTCGGCAAGCGGTTCAACCTGCGGGTCGGGGTGCAGTATACCGCCTATTTCAGCTTCGACGGCGCCAGACGGGACTTCGATGCGATGGGCCGCAACGCCGGCGACAACAACACTCTAAGGGTGTTCACCTGGGTCTATTACTGAGACCCGTTCGCCGTCCTCCGGCTTCAGCCCATAGGGTTCCACCAGCCGCCAGACGTGATCGGGAATCATCGATTTCATCCGGCGAGGTTCGGCGCGGCGCAGGTGCAGCACCGTCTCGACCGCCTTCATCTCCACCCTGGCGCGAGCGAACTCCAGGCCGCGAGGGCCGACGCGGGGCATCACCCAGCCCATGATTCCGCGCATGAACCCTGGCATCCGGCGCAGCGGCAGGCCGCCGGCCGACCGGGCGGTGTTGATCAGGAAACCTTTTACGGCCGATGCGCGTTTGCCGGCATCGCCGGGCGGGGCGGTCTTCAGTTCATCTCCAAGGGAGGCGATCAGCTCCTCGCCGCGTTCGTTGCGCACCAGCAGCCACTGCTCCCCTTCGCCGCCCATATAGCCGACCGTCACATCGGCCAGGGCGTTGGTGTAATCGACGCAGGTGCGGCAAGTAAGGGGAAAAAAGTCCGGCGGCAGGTCGGAGATCGGCAATTTCAGGAACGGGATTTCCTGTTTCCGCCCATCGGCGAAGCGCAGCTCGACATGATAGTCGGCGCGGAACTCGAGATAGGTGATGGTGTCGGGCTGGTCCGACAGCAGACCCAGGAAGGTATGAAAGCTCTCGGTGGTGGTGTTGTCCGAACAGGGCGTGCCTATCACATACAGCCGCTCGAAACCCAGGTCCCGCTCCATCGCTCGCAGCGCATAGACCTGACAGGGGATACCGATCACCGCCAGGCGCTTATGACCTTGCGCCCGTGCCGGCTCCAGCAGGGCGAGCAGTGGGGCATAACCCATGCGCATGCCGCGAACCTGCGCCATGCCTTCGGGTTTGGTGACCAACACCGGGACCGGGCGCCACTTGTCTTCGGGGTCGGGGGCCATGGTCAAGACGGCGTCCACCGCCCCGGTCTCCAGCAGCCGTTCGGCGATCCGGGTGGCGATGCCGGTCCATTGGGCGCCGGGCCGGGCCGGGGACAGGCGGGCGCGGACCATGCGGCGGAACGGGCCGAAAAACAGTTCGTCGGTTCGACCGGGATCGCGGGTTCGGCCATGGACTTTGAGCTCCATGGCCGGATAGTCGGGCTTGATGAACTGGCAGGCGCTGGCGCAACGCTTGGCATCGCTGCTACGGGAGACGCCGCAATCGGTGCACAGGTCGCGGTGCGCGGCCGGACCGACGCCGGGCGCCCACACTCCCCGATCGACCATCACGCCCTTTGAAACCCCGCTCTCGGAACCCACGATCAACTGGCGAGACGGACCGGAGGGTCGGGCTGGCTCATCCGGGCAGTGAAGGCCGCGTCGGGCATGCGCAGCAAATGCTCGTTGGGAGGCTTGGAGAGCGTCCCTGGTAGTTTGGCAGGATCATAGGGCGGCTGGGTCACAGCGCCGCCTTCGCCGGCGTAGGGCGTCGGAGATCTGAACGCTTCTAGTTCATCGGCCGATATACCGGTCAGGGCCACGACCTCCGGATCGATCCAGGCGCGGGCGTCGATGGCGGCCTCCGACGTGGAGATTTCCAACGCCAGGTTTTCCGGACCGGGGAAATAGATCGACTTGCAGAAACCATGATCGATGGGGCCGAACACGTTGACGCCTCGCGATCGGATGCGGTCTCGCATGGCCAGCAGGTCGGCCTCGCTGTCCACGTTCAGAGCCAGATGCTGCATGGTGCCCGGAGCGGAAGGGTCGGCGGCGTTGCCGGAATGGCTGACGCCCATGATCGGTTTGATCGAGCCGGTTTTTGGCCCCTGGACGAAGGCGATGGAGACCTTGTCGTTGAGCTTGACGAAGCCGTGGAACGTACCTTCCACGCCGTGCATCCAGTAGAGCGCCACTAGCTCGGTCCCCAGAACGTCGGAAAAGAACGCTATCTGAGCCTTGATGTCGCCGGTCGAGATCGCGAGGTGGTGCAGATTGTTTGCCTTGACCATGGGTGTCCTTCCTCCGCGACGCATGGGCTGAAGCCCGCCGTTGGCCGCAGCTTCGCACAGGGTTGAGAAGACCACAAAACACCAATCCATTAAAAAGTCGCGCGACCGTGGCCCGCTTTCCGGCCGCGCCGCGCATCTCCCTGTGAACGCCTCTGTTGAGCGCTCAATCCACGGGAGAGAAAAATGGCTGCGATCAATTGGCTGACGGCGATTAGCGACAATTTCTCCAACGCCGTACGCTGGGCCGGCGGCGCGGTTCCGGGCGTTTCCGACGACGCGATCCTTGGGGTCCTGGGCGGCGGCGCCTACACGGTCACGGCTCAAGGCCAGTC
>JANYFU010000456.1 GCA_025359665.1 Caulobacteraceae bacterium | reverse complement strand
GGGGCTCGCCGGGACTATGTGGCGGAAATGCCGGCCGATCCCAGAGCGGCCATATTGGAGCTGGGCTGCGGCGCGGGCGGAACCGGCGCCCTGGCCCTGAGCGAAGGCAAGGCTGGCGCCTATGTCGGTATAGAGTTGTTCGAGCCGATGGCGCTCGAGGCCCGGCGGGTGCTCACCACTGTTCATATCGGCAATGTCGAGACCATGGAGTTGCCCTATGCGCAGGAGACTTTCGACGCCCTGGTGTGCAGCGAGGTGCTCGAACATCTGGCTAATCCAGAAGCCACGCTGGCGCGGCTGATTCCGCTACTGAAGCCCGGCGGCCGCGTTTACGCCAGCGTGCCTAATCTGGCGCACTGGAAGATCGTCCTGGGGCTGCTATGGGGTCGTTTCGATTATCAGGAGCGAGGCGCCATGGACCGGACGCACCTGCGCTGGTTCACGCCGCGTTCGTTCCGGGCGCTGTTCGAAGGCGCCGGCGTCAGGGTCGATCATGTGGCGCCGATCGGATCCAGCTCCCCGCTAAGGCCACTGATCTCCCGCCTGCCGCTTGAGCATCTGTTGTGGTTTCAGATCGACCTGCGCGGCCGTCGCGCCGCTTGAACAGGAGGTCAGAACAGGCCGGGAGCCACGCGATAACGCACCTCGGTCATGAAGGCGGCGTAAGCCGGGTCCCTGGCCAGAACCCGTTCCTCGGCCAGTATCCGCAGCACCAGCAGGGTGGCGACCGACAGATAGACCGCCGCGTTCCAGGGTGTGGGGTTCAGAACGAAAAACCCGATGTAGATGACGATATAGCCGGCGTAGATCGGATGCCGGACGAGGCCATAGGCGCCGGTGCGCACGACGCCGCGATTGGCGGCCGCCAGTCCGAAGCCACGCCGCAGAATCAGTTTTCCCCAGATGCTGAACAGCACCCCCAGCAGCATCAGGCCCATGCCTATGAAGGGCGGCGTCAAGGGAAGGCCGCCGGGGCGAACCAGCATCGGGGCGGCGGTGCCGAGCAGGGCGACCAGCCAGTCCAGGGGATTGGTGGAAACATCCTTGGCCATGCGGCGGGTCAGCATGAAGACCACAACCAGAGCTTCGGAGACGATGATCAATCCATCCCATGGCCTCAGGACGAGGGCGTGCGACATTCTAAGGGCGAAGCCGGCGAACAGCATTAGGCTGAAGGCGCGTTCGCCAAGATCCATCGCCAGCCTCAGGCCCCCGCCCGGAGCGCCGCCAGCCGCGGAGACCTTGCCCGCCACCATCCCGAAAAACCGCCGTTGTTTGATTGTATCGCCCAGACTCTGGCTACCGGGCGAGACGACCGTTGGCAAGCGCGCATCAGCGTTTGCCAGAGTCAGGCGATGCGTTTCAGGGTCGCGGTCAGCTCGTCCACGGCTTCAGGGGTGGTCGCCCAGGAGCACATGAACCGCACCGAGCCGTCGATGAAGCGATAGACGAACCACCCGGCGGCCTGAAGCCGCCCCAGCGCGCCTTCGTCCATCTCGACGAACACGCCATTGGCCTCTACCGGGTGGTTGATCGGGAACGGCATGGCGGCGGCCAGGCGGGTGGCCATGGCGTTGGCGTGTGCGGCCCGCTGAGTCCACGCCCCTGTCTCAAGCATGCCAATCCAGGGGGCGGCCAGGAAGCGCGACTTGGAGGTCAGCTGGCCGCCGTGCTTGAGGCGGGCGCCGAAGCGCCGCCCGAGGGTCTTGTCGATCAGGACGATGGCTTCGGTGGGCGTGGCGCCGGCCTTGGTTCCGCCGACGACCACCACATCGACGCCCAGGCGCTTGATGGCCAGCGGATCGAAACCCGCGGCGACGGCGTTGGCCAGCCGCGCGCCGTCGAGGTGGATTTTCAATCCCTTGGCCTTCGCCGGCCCGATCAGGCCGGCCAGGGCCTCCTCGGTGTAGAGCGACCCGAACTCCGTCGCCTGGGTCACCGATAGCGCGGCGGGGGATTGTGCGTGCGGGCTGTCTCCGGCGGCGAGCGCGGCCGACAGGGCGATCGGATCGATCTTACCGGAGGCGCCGCCAAGGCCGATAATGCCCACGCCGGAGCCGAAGAAACCCGGGGCGCCGGTCTCGTCGGTGGCGATATGGCTGTAACGGTGGCCGATCACCGACTCATGAGGCGCCGCCAGCGCGGCGAGGGTCAGGGCGTTGGCGGCGGTGCCGCTGGCCGCGAACCAGATTTCGGCGTCGACGTCCAACATCTCGCGGATCAGGTCCCCGGCGCGGGCGCTAGCTGAATCCGAGCCATAGCTGGCTTCAAAACCGGTGTTGAAGCGCCCAAGCGCCTCCATCGCCTCGGGCATGGCCCCCGCGACATTGTCGGAGGCGAAGTCATAACGGGCCACCAGCGTTATTCGAGGCGGTCGGCGGTGTGCAGGGCTGCGTCCTGGCGCCGGACCCTCAAGGCGTAGAGCGCGCCGATCACCGCCCCTTTGACGCGCGGCAGGACCGCCATGGTCAGCAGCGCGAGCGGGATCAGCACACCGGGTACGATTATCGCCGCCGGGGCCTTCCAGATGATCGGAAACAGCAGCAGCGGCGCCACGACCACATGGCCGACCAGCAGGATGGTGAAATAGGCCGGGCCGTCGTCGGACGGGTACTGGTCCAGGTCGTGGCCGCACACGGGACAGTGGTCGGAGACCTTCAGATAGCGATAGAAAAGTTTCCCTTGGCCGCAGCTGGGGCACAGACCCTTAAGGCCTCTGACCATGGAGGGAAGCAGGGGTGTGGCGGCAACGTAGTCCATAACCGCCATATGCGACCTGCGCCGGTGTTTAGGAAGGGCGCCGGGGCCGCCTGGACAACATTGGGGTGGGATGATTTGGTTTTACGGGGAGAACGCCATGACTCGGACCAGCCTTCACGACTATGCCGCCGCCGGCGCGGGCGAAATGGCGGCGGCCCTTGCCGATCGAAAGGTTGGCGCGGTGGAGCTGTTCGAGGCCGCCGTCGAGCGGATCAAGCGCCTGGACGGGTCGATCAACGCGGTGGTGGTGCGGGATTTCGACCGCGCCCGTGACGCGGCCAAGTCCGCTGACGCGGCCCTTGCGCGGGGCGACCGGCGACCTTTGCTGGGGGTGCCGATGACGGTGAAGGAAGCCTTCAACGTGGCCGGCCTTCGCACCACCTGGGGCAGCGAGGTGTTCGGCGAGTGGATCGCGCCCACCGACGCCACGGTGGTGGCGCGGCTGAAGGCGGCCGGGGCGGTGATCGTGGGCAAGACCAATGTGCCGCCGTTGCTGTCTGACTGGCAGAGCGCCAACCCGATCTATGGCCGCACCAACCACCCCCTGGATGCCAATCGGGTTCCCGGCGGATCGTCGGGGGGCAGCGCCGCGGCCCTGGCCAGCGGCATGGTTCCCCTGGAGTTCGGCTCCGACATTGGCGGCTCGATCCGGATTCCGTCGGGATTTTGCGGCGTTTACGGCCACAAGCCGAGCTACAATCTCGTTCCCCAGCGCGGCCACGCGCCGCCGGGCCTGGATGGGGTGGGGCCGCCGCTGAACGTTGTCGGACCGATGGCCCGGAGCGTTGCCGACCTGATCCTGGCGCTCGATGTGGTCGCCGGGCCAGCCGATGAGGAGGCGACCGGCTACCGGGTGGATTTGCCGCCGCCACGCCACGCCAGATTGCGTGACTATCGCGTGCTGATGCTGGAGAGCCATCCGCTGGCGGCGGTGGACAGCGAAATCCTAACCGCTCTGGATAGATTAGCCGCCAATCTGGAGTCGTCGGGGGCGACGGTGGCGCGCCGGAGCGATCTGCTCCCCGATCTGGCCGCCGCCCACGGCGTCTATCTGGGCATACTGATGACCGCCATGTCGCGCGGCGGTCCGCCGGCGCCCAACTTGATGAACGCCCACGCCTATCTGAGCGCCCTTGATGGCCAACTGGCGATACGGCGGCGCTGGGGGGCGCTGTTCGAGGCCTTCGACGTGGTCATCGCGCCGACGCTGGGCGTGGTGGCGTTCGAGCACAAGGACGGCGATTGGGCCGGCCGCACCCTGACGATCGACGGCAAGGAAACCCCATTCGCCGATCAGCTGGTCTGGCCGGGCATGGCGACACTGGCCAATCTGCCCGCCACCGCCGTCCCGATCGGCAGGACG
>JANYFU010000438.1 GCA_025359665.1 Caulobacteraceae bacterium | reverse complement strand
GGGGCGGATATTCCAGGATTGTAAAGTTGTTGTCCGGGCCACTCGGCCGATTGACCAGTATCGATCCAGGCGTACGGCCCACGCTCAGAAGTGTGATGTCTCCGGTGGGGTCGGCCGCCTGGACGACCAGTATCTTGTCCTGCTGGTCGGCATACAGCCGCCAGTCTCCCTTTTTGTCGTACTCGGCGTGGGCGGCAACCTGACCATCGCTATCCAGCAGCCAGTCCAAGGCGCGAACTTCGCTTCCGACCTGATAGAGGTTTGCCCCTCCCCTCTCAAGATCGACCCTGTAGAGATCTGTGTGACCGTGATCGATATGACCCGAATGGCGGTCAAAATCGATCACCCCACTTCCCGAGCCCTCAAGGGTGAGGCCGCGGAAAAAAGCGTATTGTTTCTGACCTTTGTCGATGAATCCTTCAAAGCCGAAGGTTGCTGGGAAAATCTTGCCTTGGTTCTGAAATACCGCGAAAAATTTCCCGGTTTTGGCGTTGACTATGGTCGATTGCATCGCTTCAAATTTTTCATCGTAGACATCAAGTGCGTTGCTCGCCTCGATAAGAACATGGTCCTCGCCTAGCCAATCGACGCTGCGGAGTTTCAGCACGCCCGCATCAATCGCAACCAGAGGCGCAGCCGATATCGGTTTGATGATCACCCGGCGATGGTCGGCCACGACCGCGATCACCACCAATTTTTCGCCCGATGGCGACAGCCGGATTTGCTCGACCGCGGGAAGCTTTCCGTAGTCGGCAATCGGCGGGACGGCTCCAAGCCCGGCGGCCGGCGCTGCGGCGACCAAAACGGCGATCAAGCCAGTCCGCACGATCATATGGACACTCCAGCGTTGTAAGGTGTTAGGGGCGTCCCGGGCGGACATCGTCCGCAAACCGGGCATTCGGGGTCGGCCGGGAGGCGGACGGTGCGGACCTCGGCGGCGAGAGCGTCATAGATCAATAGGCGTCCGACCAGGGCTTCGCCGGCGCCGGCGATCAGTTTCACCGCCTCCAGCGCCATCATCGAGCCGATCACACCGGCCAGCGCGCCCACGACACCAACCGCCGCGCAGGTTTCGGCGTCGGGCGGCAGGTCCGGGACCAGGCAGCGATAGCACGGACGCCCCAGGAACACCCCGACCTGGCCGGTCCACCGGCCGATCGCCCCGCTGACCAGCGGTTTACCGAGCACCACAGCGGCGGTGTTAACCGCGTAGCGCGTGGTGAAATCATCCGTGCCATCGAGCACCATGTCGTAGCCGGCGAGCAGCGTCTCGGCGTTCGAAGGGTCCAGGCGCATGGGATGGCGGTCGATCACGACATTGGGATTGAGTTCGATCAGATGAGACTGGGCGGCCGTGACCTTGATCTGGTCGATGTCAGCGACGCCGTAGAGAACTTGGCGCTGCAGATTGGAGAGACTGACGATATCGGGATCGACCAGGCCAATGCGCCCCACTCCGGCGGCGGCCAGATAGAGGGCGGCCGGGGCGCCCAACCCGCCGGCCCCGACGATCAACACATGGGCGCGCTTGAGGGCCTGCTGGCCAGGGCCGCCGATCTCACGCAGCACTAGGTGCCTTGCGTAGCGATCGACCTCCTCATCGGAAAACGCCATTCGCCTTGACCAGCCCCCGCCGCGCCGCCACATCCGCTGAATGCAGACAAGCGGATTTCCTGATTGGCACGGAACCACAATTCTCGCCGTGCGCAAGGCCGGCCGCACCGTGATCGCCGGTGACGGCCAAGTGTCGATGGGCGCGACCATCGTCAAGGGCAATGCGCGCAAGGTCCGCCGGCTGGCGGGGGGCAAGGTGGTGGCGGGATTCGCCGGCGCGACAGCCGACGCCTTCACGCTGATCGAGCGGCTGGAAAGCAAGCTGGAGCAATATCCCGACCAGCTGGCCCGGGCCTGTGTCGACCTGGCCAAGGACTGGCGCACCGATCGCTATCTGCGCCGCCTGGAGGCGATGCTGATCGCCGCCGACGCCAGCTCGATCTTCACTCTGTCGGGGGTGGGAGATGTGCTGGAGCCGGAATATGGCGTCGCCGCCATCGGATCAGGGGGAGCTTTCGCCCTGGCCGCTGCGCGGGCGCTGATGGATTTCGACCTGAGCGCCGAAGATATCGCTCGCCGCGCCATGGGAATCGCGGCGGATATCTGCGTCTACACCAACGGCGCCCTGACCGTCGAAGCGATCTGACATGACCGAATTCACCCCGCGCGAGATCGTCTCGGAACTCGACCGCTTCGTGGTCGGCCACGCCGAGGCCAAGCGGGCCGTGGCCGTGGCTCTGCGCAACCGCTGGCGGCGGCGGCGGCTCGACGCCGACCTGATCAATGAGGTGACGCCAAAGAACATCCTGATGATCGGCCCCACCGGGGTCGGCAAGACCGAGATCGCGCGGCGCCTGGCGCGCCTGGCGCAGTCGCCTTTCCTGAAGGTCGAGGCCACCAAGTTCACCGAGGTCGGCTATGTCGGCCGCGACGTCGACCAGATCATCCGCGACCTGGTGGAAAACGCCCTGGCGATGGTGCGCGAGAAGCGGCGCGGCGCCGTGCAGGCCAAGGCCGAATCCGCCGCCGAGGACCGGCTGCTGGACGCACTGGTCGGCGCTCACGCCCAGGACACCACGCGGGACTCGTTTCGCAGGAAACTGCGGGCTGGCGAGCTGGACGACAAGGAGGTGGAGCTCAATCTGCCCGACACCGCGCCGTCGGCCCAGGGCTTCGAGATACCCGGCCAGCCCGGCGCCTCGATGAGCATGCTCAACCTGTCCGACCTGATGGGCAAGGCCTTCGGCGGCAAACGCAAGGCGCACAAGACCACTGTGAGCGGCGCCTGGGCCCCCTTGATCGCCGAGGAGAGCGACAAGCTGCTGGACGACGAGGCGGTGACCGCCGAGGCGCTCGACCTGGCCCAGAACGCTGGGATCGTATTCATCGACGAGATCGACAAGGTGGCGTCGCGGGCCGAACGGGCCGGCGCGGACGTCTCACGCGAAGGGGTCCAGCGCGACCTGTTGCCCTTGATCGAGGGCACCACCGTCTCCACCAAGCACGGGCCGGTGAAGACCGACCACA
The DNA here is from genome assembly GCA_025359665.1 of Caulobacteraceae bacterium. GTDB lineage: Bacteria > Pseudomonadota > Alphaproteobacteria > Caulobacterales > Caulobacteraceae > Acaudatibacter. Next base: position 28,208 of record JANYFU010000438.1, on the reverse strand, counting down.
TCCTGTTCATCGCCTCGGGCGCGTTTCATGTCGCCAAGCCGTCCGATCTGTTGCCGGAACTCCAGGGCCGGCTGCCGATTCGCGTGGAACTGAAGGCTCTGACCCGGGACGACCTGCGCCGGATCCTGACCGAACCGGAGGCCAATCTGATCCGCCAGCATCAGGCGCTGCTGGCCACCGAGGGCGTGACGCTGCACTTCACCGACGAGGCGCTCGACGCCCTGGCCGACGCCGCCGAGGCGGTCAACGGGGCGGTGGAAAACATCGGCGCGCGGCGCCTGCAGACGGTCCTGGAAAAGGTGGTGGAGGAAATTAGCTTCACCGCCGCCGATCGTGCCGGCGAAACGGTGACCATCGACGCCGAAGCGGTGCGCCGCCTAGTCGGCGACCTCGCGCGGAATGCCGATCTGTCGCGGTTTATTCTTTAAGCTTGGAACTGGCCGGTTCTGGCTTTCCAGATCGCGCGGTCGAGGGCCTTGGCGAAGTCCAACCGCTCGGGCCTGCTCAGATCCCTGGCTACCCGAAGTTCGCGATCCGAGAGGCGAAGCCGGAGGTCATCCTCCTCGCCCGCGTGGCCGACCAGGGCGACGCGAGTGAAGGCGGTCGGCGAGGTCCAGACCATCCGGGTCCCCTTGGGGGATTGCAGCAGCACCCTGACTTCGGAGGCGGTCACCTGGACCCTCTCGTTGCTGGCAGCGGCGCGGTTGCTGGCAGCGAAGGCGATGATCACCGCCAGCAGATCAAGGCCCAGGAAAATCGGCACCGGACCAGCGCCAATCATCAGAAAGATGCTGGCGGAGGCGGCGTTGATCGCCGTCAGGACACAGATCAGGATCACGAAGCCCCGCTGCGAGAGCGATCGATGCGGGGTGATCACCGCGTCCATGAAAAAGGGGCCGTCCATCCAGAAGACAAAATATGCCGGTCGAGCCGGCTTGGCGAGATGCCGCGCGCGGGTCATGGTCAGCCGATGCCAGCCAAAACCCCAACGCCCCGCGAGCGCCAGCGCCTGCGTGTAATCTTCGAACGGTTCGAGGCGGCGATGCCGGATCCCCGAACCGAGCTGACCTATCAATCGCCTTTCGCCCTGCTGGTGGCGGTGGTGCTGTCGGCCCAGGCCACCGACGTATCCGTCAACAAGGCCACGCCGGCCCTGTTTGCCAGCGCCGGCGCGCCCCAGACGATGCTGGCGCTGGGAGAGGCCGGCGTCGCGCGGTTCATCTCGTCGATCGGCCTCTACAACGCCAAGGCCAGGAACGTGGTGGCGCTGTCCCGGATCCTGATCGAACAGCACGGCGGCGAGGTCCCCCTCAATCGCCAGGCGCTGCAGGCCCTGCCGGGGGTGGGACGCAAGACCGCCAGCGTGGTGCTCAACGAACTGGGCGTCGAGCCGGCGATCGCCGTCGACACCCATGTCTTCCGCGTCGCCCACCGCCTCGGTCTATCCGCGGCAAAAACGCCCGATCTGGTTGAAGCGGATCTGATGCGGATCACGCCAAAAACCGGCCTGACCCGGGCTCACCACTGGCTGATCCTGCACGGCCGCTATACCTGCGTCGCCCGCAAGCCCAAATGCGGCTCCTGCCTGGTTTCCGATCTCTGCCCGTCGAGAGAGCTGTTCGAGGGCGCTTAGAGCAAGTCTTCGGCCTCGGGGCTCGTCAGCGGCGTCGTCTTGATGTACCTCGCCCGCCTGTTTGGCGACGTGGAGCCCTTATGAACGCCCTGTTGGATGTGACCGCGATCGGCAACGCCATCGTCGATGTGATCGCGCCGGCCAATGAGTCGTTCCTGGGCGACGAGGGCCTGGCCAAAGGCGCCATGATCCTGATCGACGAAGCCCGTGCGACCGATCTCTACGGTCGGATGGCGGCCAGTCTCGAGGCGTCAGGCGGTTCCGCAGCCAATACGATCGCTGGGGTTGCCAACCTGGGCGGTCGCGCTGCCTTTATCGGGAAGGTAGCAAAGGACGAGCTCGGCGAAATCTATGCGCACGACATCCGCGCCGTCGGGGCGCGGTTTGATACCGAGCCGCTGATCGGTGGTCCAGCGACCGCTCGATGCCTGATCAACGTCACCTCGGACGGCCAGCGGACGATGTGCACCTATCTAGGCGCCTGCGTCGAACTGACCGCCGCCGATGTATCGCCCGAACTGATCGAAGGCGCCCAGATCGTGTTCCTGGAAGGCTATCTGTTCGATCCCATCGAAGCGCGGCTGGCCTTCGCCAAGGCGGCGGGCCTGGCCCGGGCCTCGGGGCGGAAGATCGCGCTGTCGCTTTCGGATTCCTTCGTCGTCGAGCGCCACAGGGCGGCTCTGCTGGGCTTCATCGAAGGCCAGGTCGATATACTGCTGGCCAACGAGAGCGAGATCACCGCGTTGTTCGAGACAGCGAGCTTTGACGAAGCCCTGCGGGAGATCCGCAAGCGGGTCGAGATCGCGGCGCTGACCCGAGGCGCGCAAGGCTCGGTGGTGCTGGCGGCGGGGTCTGAACACACGCTGGCGGCCGATCCCATCGACCGGATCGTCGATACTACTGGAGCCGGTGATCAGTACGCGGCCGGCTTTCTGTTCGGTCTCGCGGCCGGTCATCCGCTAGAGGTCTGTGGGGGGCTCGGGTCCCTGGCCGCCGCCGAAGTGATCGGCCACTACGGGCCAAGACCGGCGACGTCGCTGCGTGCGCTCGCCACGTCCAGGGGGCTGATAGCGGCATGACCAGAACGGCCGACATTCGACGCGACACCAAGGAGACCCAGATCCGGGTCCGGCTCGACCTGGACGGGTCCGGACAAGCGGAGGTTTCCACGGGTATCGGTTTCTTCGATCATATGCTCGACAGCTTCGCACGCCACGGCGGCTTCGACCTACAGGTCGAGGCAACCGGCGACCTGCACATCGACATGCACCACACCGTCGAGGACACTGGCATCGTGCTGGGCCAGGCGTTTCACGCCGCGCTCGACGGTTTTAAGGGCGTGCGGCGGTTCGGTCACGCCTATATTCCGATGGACGAAACCCTGACCCGCTGCGCAGTGGACCTGTCCAACCGGCCCTACCTGATCTGGCGGGTCAATTTCTCGAAACCCAAGGTCGGGACCATGGATACGGAGCTGTTCAAGGAGTTCCACCATGCGTTCGCTATGCACGCCGGGGCGTGCATCCACCTGGAAACGCTATATGGCGAGAACGCCCACCACATCGCCGAGAGCGGCTTCAAGGCCCTGGCGCGGGCTCTACGTGACGCCGTGGAGGCGGACGCCAAGACCGTGGGCCGCGCGCCATCAACCAAGGGCGTCCTGTAAAGTCGATCCATGCAGATGCTCGCCTTGATCGATTATGGCTCGGGCAATCTGCCCTCGGCCGAAAAGGCGCTCCGCCGAGCCGCCAACGACATGACCAGGCCGATGGCGGTGGTGACGACCGACGATCCGGATATCATCGCCAAAGCCGATCGCCTTGTTCTGCCAGGGGTCGGCGCGTTCGCCGCCTGCATGGCCGCTCTTGGGGCGAGGCCGGGGGTTCTGGAAGCGATGATCCACGCCGCGATGACGCGCGGCGCCCCATTTCTCGGGGTGTGCGTGGGAATGCAATTGATGGCCACCCGGGGTCTGGAGTTTGGACTGACCACAGGCCTTGGCTGGATCGACGGCGATGTGCATGCGCTACGGGCGGGTCAACCAAATCTTAAAATACCACACATGGGCTGGAACAGCCTCGAGTACGCCTCGCCATCGCCGCTTTTTCAAGGTCTGGGTCCGGGGGTCCATATGTATTTCACCCATTCCTTCGCCATCCACGCGGATACTGACCGGGATGTCATCGCCTGGTCCGAGCACGGCGATCGCTTCGTCGCGGCGGTCGCCAGGGACAATGTGGCCGGCGTGCAATTTCATCCGGAAAAGTCGCAGGGCGCCGGCGCCAAGCTTCTCAGCAATTTTTTGAATTGGCGGCCATGATTCTCTATCCCGCGATCGATCTCAAAGACGGACAGTGCGTGCGCGTTGTGCGGGGTGACCTGGCTACCGCCACGGTGTTCAACAACGATCCCGCCGCGCAGGCCAAGGTCTGGGCCGCGGCGGGCTTCGATTGGTTGCATGTCATCGACCTCAACGGCTCGGTGGCCGGGCGGGCGATCAACAGCGAGGCGATCGAGGCGATCCTTAAGTCGGTCAGCATTCCGGTGCAGTTGGGCGGCGGCATCAGGACGCTCGCCGACGTGGAGGGCTGGATCGAAGCCGGCGTGAGCCGGGTGATCCTGGGAACGGCGGCGGTGCGAAACCCCGATCTGGTCAAGGCCGCTGCGCGACGCTGGCCCGAGCAGATTGCCGTGAGCGTGGACGTCCGCAAGGGAGAGGTCGCCGTTCAGGGATGGACCGAGAATTCCGGCCTCGACGCCATCACGGTCGCCCGGCGGTTCGAGGATGAAGGGGTCTCGGCGCTGATCGTCACCGACATCGATCGCGACGGCGCGCTTATGGGGTTCGACATCGACGTGTTCGGTGGCATAGCCGACTCGGTGAAAATCCCGGTGATTGCGGCCGGCGGCATGGCGACGGTCGACGACATCGTACGTCTGACGGCTCGGCCAGGCACCCCGATCGCCGGAGCCGTGCTCGGCCGCGCGCTTTACGCCGGAACCATCATGCCCATCGAGGCCCTGGCGGCGGCGGCCTGATGCTCAAGATCAGGGTCATCCCCTGCCTGGATGTCAGGGACGGTCGGGTGGTCAAGGGCGTGCAGTTCGTGTCGCTGCGCGACGCCGGCGATCCGGTCGAACAGGCGCGGGCCTATGACCAAGCCGGAGCTGATGAGCTGATGTTCCTGGATATCACCGCCAGCCACGAGGGACGACCGGCGATCCTCGACGTGGTGGCGCGGACGGCGGAGGTCTGCTTCATGCCACTGTCGGTAGGCGGTGGGGTTCGCTCGATCGAAGGCGCGCGGCAGCTGCTCCGGGCCGGAGCCGACAAGATCGCGATCAATACCGCCGCCGTGGAAAACCCCGATCTGATCAGCGGCTGCGCGGATGCATTTGGATCCCAGGCGGTGGTGGTCGCCATCGACGCAAAACGGGCCGAGGGTGGGGGCTGGCGGGTGTTCACCTATGGCGGGCGCCGCGACACCGGCATCGACGTGCTGGCCTATGCCGAGCAGGCCGTGCGCCGGGGCGCGGGCGAGATCTTGCTGACGTCGATGGATCGGGACGGGGCGAAAAACGGCTATGATCTTGAGCTTCTGGCGGCGGTGAGCGCCGCCGCCTCGGTGCCTGTAATCGCCAGCGGCGGCGCGGGTTCGGCGCAACATATGATCGACGCGGTGAAGATCGGACGCGCGGACGCCGTCCTCGCCGCATCGATTTTTCACTTTGGCGACGTGACCATCGGCCAGACCAAGGCCGCCATGGCGGGGGCCGGCATACCCATCCGCCCCAGCTGGAACCCAGTGGCCCCATGAGCCGGTTGGGGACGGTTCTGCCGCGCCTCGCGGAGGTGATCGCCTCGCGCCGATCCGCCGATCCCGCCAAGTCCTGGTCCGCCAGGTTGCTGGCCGACAGGCCGCTGGCCGCCAAGAAACTGGCCGAGGAAGCGGTGGAAACCGCCATCGCGGCTGTCCAGGGCGACAGGGCCGCGCTGATCGCCGAGAGCGCCGATCTGATCTACCACTGGCTGGTGGTTCTGGAGGGGATGGGCGTCAGCCTGGACGAAGTGGCGGAGGCGCTTGAGGCCCGCGAGGGTGCATCGGGCGTCGCGGAAAAAGCTTCCCGGAGTGTCTAACGCGGTTCGGCGCGCTTGAGGGCGACATAGAGCGCGCCCTCGCCGCCGTGCCGGCGGTGGGCCTCGGAGAGACCCGCGACGATCTTCCGAAGCGGCGGCTCGGCCAGCCATTCGGGCACCCGTCGTCTTAGGACGCCGTCCCCAAGAGCGCCCTTGCCAGTGATAACCAGGATAGTGCGCCGATTCTCCGCCCAGCCTCGCAGAATGAAACCGGTCAAGGCCGCACGGGCCTGGTCCTGGTTGAGCCCGTGCAGATCGACGCTGGCGGCGGGCTGGTCGCGTCCTCGATCGAGCCGACGGCGGCGGCCAGGTTCGATGGCCTGGAGATCGCGGTGGCCTCGCGCGGTGATTTGGCGGATCGCTGGCTTGGCGGTCTTCATTGGGGGACCCGGAGGCCCGGCGTCGGCGCGCGCGACCAGCGTGGATCCGGTCGCCGAGATGGGCGTCGCTGATGGCCGTTCCTTTCGACGCCCGGACAGAGGGCGGACCGTAGCCGTGACGATGTTCCAGAGTCTGGTGTCCGCGTCGATATCCAGCGATTTCACGGAATCGCCTCGATCACCGGCGTCAGCCGGAACAGATGCAACACATGGCGAACCCGTCCCGCCTCCAGCCCCGCTTCGGGACCCACGCCCATATAGAGATCTGCCCGCACATCGCCTCTGATCGCGCCGCCGCTGTCGAGGGCGATGGCCATGCGCCGATAGCTGGGGAACGCGCCGGAGAGGGACGGCGAGGTGGCGTCGACCCAGAAGGCTTCTCCCATCGTATGCCGGGCCGGATCGACGGCCAGAGCCCGGCCGGGCGGCAGGCGCAATCCAGCCGCGCCCGAGGGTTCGGCGCCGTCATCCGGCTGCAGGCGAAAGAACACATACCTGGGGTTCAGGCGCATGACCGCGTCCGCGTCCGGACCCCGATGCGCTGAAAGCCAGCCGCGGATCTTTTCCGAGGAGGTGTCCTGGTCAAGCAACAGCCCCTGGCGGCGCATCGGCGCCGCGATTCCCAGGAAAGTCGCCCCATTGGCGCCGTCATAGACGGCCCGAAGCCTGGGACCATTGGCGAAGACCAGAACCCCGGAGCCCTGAATCTGCAGGAAGAACAGGTCCTCGGGACGCATCCAGGCCAGGGCGTCCCTGGCCGGGCGGGCCTCTATCTCCGAGCGCTCGGCATAGGCCGGGTCAAGCCCGGCGTCGTTGGACCGGCGCGGCAGATCGGCGGGTCTAGGTCGAACAGGCGCTGTGAACTCCCCTCCCGGGTGCGATCTGGCTTCATAGATCGGGGTGTAGTAGGCGGTGAGCAGGCCCGCGTCTGGGAGCCGTTCAGGGCGAAAATTGGTTTCCAGGAACCGGCGGGCGCCGGCTTCATCGAGCCGGCCCAGGGCGATCGCTCTCTGGCAGACTATGGCGGTTGGGATGTCCCGGGCGAGTGGGCAACTCGATACAAACGCGTTGAAGTCGGCGGCGTGATCATCCCAAGCCCAACCTTCCAGGTCGGAAAAGTCCACCGCGCCATTGGCCGCCGGCGGGGCGGGGGCGACCTCAGGGGCCGGTAGAAGGCCGATCGAGGACTCCCGGCGCTCGATAGACGGCGTGTTGTTGGCCTGTTCGGGCGCAATCGCCGGGCGAAGCCCAGGCGACCTTGTCACACACCCAGCCAAACCGCCGACCGTCAGAACGATGGCCAGAACCCAGACCCGCATTACGCCTCCGCGGCATCCACATGCACCAGGGTCCAATTGGGGTCTCGGCTTTTAAGATTCCGTTGAAAAGTCCAGATTTCGGCGGTTCTGCGGTCATCGACCGCCTCGCCTTCGGGGCCTTTCGAGCGGCTGCGAAACTCGGCCAGGAACCGGACGGAGGCTTTGGCGAGGTCGCCGGTGACAACGACTCCCTCGAAGTCCGCGCGAGGCGCTTGGAGAAAATCAACCGTTTCGCTCCGCCCCTCGGCCTCGCGCCGACCAATGGCGCTCTCGAACCCGCTCATAACCTCGTCAGACAGAAGTGGCTTCAGAAGGGCGCGATCACCGGTCGCGAAGGCGGTGACGATCAACTGATAGGCCTGGCGCGCGCCCTGGAGAAACGAGGTGACATCGAAGCCTGGATCGCGCGCCCGCATCGCAGCGAGACCACCGCCCGGCGCGGCCATCTCGGGCGAGGCCGCCGGAAGACGCTGGGGTTCGAGCGGCGTCGTTCGAGGCTGGGGTGTCTCTTCCGATCCACGTCCCACCCTCCGACCGAGGACAGCATAGAGCTGAAACAGAACCACCGCAGCCAACGCCGCCAGAATGATGAGTTCGAGAATCCGCAAGGGATGCACGCGCCTTTCGACCGGAACAAGAAAACCAGCATAGAGCAAGCCATGACCCACGTCAGCAGGGCGGCGTTGCGAGGGCGCGGGGGTCATGATAGCCAGCCCGCTCTCCGGCGCCAGCCCGGGCAGGATCACACACGGAAGCCTTGAAATGACCGACACCTTCAGCCCGCCACCGGCGCCGTTCGGCGATGGCCAGGACGCGGCGATGCAGCCTGCGATCAGAATCCTCGCGCAATATATCCGGGACCTGTCGTTCGAAAACCCCAGGGCGCCCGAGGCGCTCCGCGGTGGCGCGGCGGCGCCGCAAATCGATCTGGGCGTCGAGCTGAACGCCCAGGGGCGCGAGGGTGGCGTTTTCGAGGTGGAACTGAAATTGACGGCCGCGGCGCGACGCGACGGCGAGGCCGTTTTCCAGCTAGAACTGGTCTACGCGGGACTGTTCCAGATCGTCGGCGTTGAAGCCGAGGATCTCGAACAAGTGCTGATGATCGAGTGCCCACGCTATCTGTTTCCATTCGCGCGACGCCTGATATCGGACCTGTCGGCCGAAGGTGGTTTTCCGCCGCTTATGCTTGAGCCAATGGACTTCGCGGCGATCTATCTGGCCCGAAAAGCCCAGGCGGAGAATGTTCAGGTCGGGAACGCCTAGCTTACTAGGATCGGGACAGCCAAACGGCGTCCAATCTAAGTTCCTCCTGGACGAATCTGGCATGGTTCGCGCGTTCGAGTTCGGTTAGACGCACTTTAAGCGGGCGTGGTCGCCGGCCATAGTCAAGCCGGGCTAGTGGTTGTGAAACGTCTATCTTCCGCGTCTGCTCAAGATCCAGCATTGCCTCCCGGCCGCCGCGCAGCTCAAGATAGACCCCGCCGAGCAGCTGGGCGTCGATCAACGCGCCGTGTTTCTCCCGGTCAGCCAGGGAAATCTTGAAACGTTTGCAGAGGGCGTCGAGGGAATTGAACATCCCGGGGAAGCGTTTTTGCGCCATCGCCAAGCTGTCGATCCAGCGAGGCTCGGGAACGATGGACAGGGCAGCCAGATTCAGTTCGTGGTTTATGAAACCGCGGTCAAAAGCGGCGTTGTGAGCGATGATCGGGGCATCGCCCAGAAACTCCAACAGGGCGCCGGCGATGTCTTCAAAGGTCGGCTTGTCGCTGAGAAAAGCCCGAGAGAGGCCGTGAATTCGCTCGGCGTCCGGATCGATATCCCGGCGGGGGTCGATATAACGGTGGAAATGACGGCCTGTGGGCAGAAGGTCGAGCAACTCCACGCAGGCGATTTCGACGACCCGATGCCCTTTCCTGGGGTCGAGGCCGGTAGTTTCCGTATCGAGCACGATTTCACGGATCATCGGCTTTCACTGGCCTGCTTCGAGCGATCGAGCAACGTTCCAACGATGACGGCTACCTGCTCGCGGGCCGCCTCCAAGCCTCGGCTGGTATCGACCACGAAATCGGCCCTGGCGCGTTTCTCGGCGTCGGGCATCTGAGCGGCGAGGATGGATTCGAACTTCGCCGGTGTCATGTCAGGACGGTCAAGCACCCGGCGCCTCTGCAAGTCGGGGGGCGCCGACACCACGACAATGGTATCGACATTTTTCTCGCCACCCGTTTCGAGAAGCAGAGGAATGTCCAGCACGACGATGGCCGCGCCCTGTGACCTGGCGCGCTGGAAGAACACCTCGCGGGCGCCGCTCATCAGCGGCCAGACGATGGCGTTGAGCCTGGCCAGGGCGTCCGGGTCGCCGAGCACCCTATCGGCCAGTCGAACACGATCGATCGCACCCTCCGGCGCCACGCCCGGAAACTCGGCCTCGACCGGGGCGACGGCGGCTCCGCCCTTGGCGTAGAGACGGCGGACCTCAGCGTCGGCGTCATAGACCGGCGCCCTAAGCCCCGCGAACATCTCGGCGGTGGTCGATTTCCCCATGCCGATGGAACCGGTCAGGCCGATGATGATCAATGGGGGGTCTCCAGACTCGCCAGGGCCAAGGCGCGGATGTCGATGTCGGGCGGCGGGCGTCCGAACAAGGCTTGAAAGCTGGGTATTGCTTGGCCGATGAGCATCCAAAGGCCATCGACTGTGCGAAGGCCCCGCTGCCTGGCCTGTTCCAAGAATGAAGTGTGCAGTGGCCGATAGACCATATCCATGACCGTGCATTCGGCTTCCAGGCGCTCGAAAGGCAGCGTCTGGAGGGTGGCGTCGCCGAGGCCCAGCGGCGTGGCGTTGATGACGATCCTGACACCTGCCAGGGCCGTGTCCATGTCGCGCGGGTGAAAGGCTTGGGCACGGTCGCCGAATAAGCCCGCGAGTTGCTCGGCTCGATCGAATGTACGGTTCAGAATACGGATTTGTGGGGCTCCCGCGTCGAGAAAAGCTGCCACGGCGCCTCGCGCGGCTCCGCCCGCACCCAGGACAAGAACCGGCCCGGTGGCCGGTTCAAAGGCTTCGATCGTGGCGCGAAACGCATGAAGGAGACCCTCACCGTCGGTGTTGTCGGCTTTTACAGATCCATCGGACTGAAACACCAGGAGATTGGCGGCGCCGGCGCGCATGGCGCGCGGCGAGCAGTCATCGGCGAGCGAAAGAGCCATTTCCTTGAACGGCGCGGTGACGTTAAGGCCGCGTATGATCCCACCGCGCAGACCGTTGGCAAAGTTTGCGAAGGTCCCCTGTTTCGGCTCGAAAGCGACGTAAACGGCGTCCAGTTCGGCCTTGGCGAGCCACGCGTTGTGGATCAGCGGACTCAGACTATGGCGAACCGGCGCGCCCACCACCCCGGCGACCACGGTCTGACCCGATATGGGCATGGCGCTGACAGACGCCTGAACGACAGTCGTCACCCGATAACCTCAACCTGGGCGGTGCCCCCCGAGAGAATATTGATAACTGCAGCGGCGGTTTCCTCAACGGAGCGTCTTGTAACGTCGATGACCGGCCAGCCAAGGCGATCGAATAACCGACGCGCCGCCACGACCTCGGCGCGAACGGAGTCATTGTCGACATAGGCGCTCTCTCGACTTTCATTCAAACTCCTCAGCCGGTTTCGCCGGATCTGGATCAGCCTGTCTGGTGACAAACTCAGGCCGACAACCGGTACGTTCCTCAACTCCAACAAGCTGGCCGGCACGCCCGAGGAGGGAACCAGGGGGATATTGGCCGCCTTCACGCCGCGGTGAGCCAGGTAGATGCATGTCGGGGTCTTCGAGGTTCTTGATACGCCAACCAGAACCACATCGGCTTGGCTGAGGTCCTGCCCGCCTTGACCGTCATCATGGCCAAGGGCGTACGAGAGGGCGTCCATGCGGTTGAAATAGTCGCTATCGAGCGCGTATTGGGCGCCGACCCGCGTTGAAAGCGGCGCTCCGAGATACCAGGACATCGCCGATACAAGAGGGTCCAGAGCTCCGAAGCAGGGCATATCGAGCTTCTGGCACCCAGCTTCCAGCGCCCCACGCAACGATTCATCGACAATAGTGTGCAGGACAATACCCGGCGCATTGGCGATCTCGGCCAACGCCCGATCAAGTTGGGCCTGAGAGCGGACGAGGGCATAGATATGCTCGATCTCCAGAACATTGTTGAACCGCGCGCAGGCGGCCCTGGCCATGGCGTTCAGGGTCTCGCCCGTCGAGTCTGAAACCAGGTGAACATGAAAGTAGGTGGCGAGGCGCTGGGTCGACGTCATGGGATGTAAACCTGGGCCTGATGCTGTGGACAGTGCGTTGGCTAACTCTTAACCAAATCAACCCTACGGTGGAAACTATGCGCGCGCTAAAGTGCCTGACCTGGACCAGACCCACCGCTGGGGACAACCGTCGATCAGAAGCCTGTGCCATCCCCAGCCTGCCGGGCGCCGAAGTTTGATATCACGCCATATCCCCAGGCTTGGGACAGGCGGCCGTTAATTGCACATTGTCCACAGTTTCTGGTGGATTTAGTTCATATAAATCAATAGGTTGAAGGTTATCTGGCTGGTTTTGCCAACGCGGAGCAGGATTCAAAAGGTAAGTGCCTTTCCTCTGTATCACCGATGGTGAAGTTCCAAAGCCGGTGATGTCCACCGTTCGCGAGGGCCTACTGCTTTTTCATCATAACTCTTTGTTCCTTAAAAAGATGGATAGAAGGATGGGGACACAGAGCCCTTGAGACTAGGCACGAGAACCTGTCTAAAGCTCTCATGAACGAGCGTTTCCATTCATCGTATAAGGCAAACGCGTCTGGCTGGCTGGCGGCTCCGGGTAGGCTCGTGGCGTGGTTGATGGCGCGGTATGCCGGGTGCTTTCGGGATTTCTTGAGCCCCGTCACTCGGTGATCCCTCCACGGATGCGCGTCGCGGTGGTGCTGTTCAATCTCGGGGGACCGGATTCTCCTCAGGCCGTCCGTCCTTTTTTGGAAAACCTGTTTTCGGATCCAGCGATTATCGGGGCGCCTTGGTTTATTCGCCGTCCCTTAGCGATCCTGATTGCCCGGCTCCGGCAGAAATCCGCGATAGCCAACTACGCACTGATGGGCGGTGGATCACCAATCGTGCCCCAGACAGAGGCTCAAGCCGAAGCCCTTCTGGTGGCGCTTAAGAGGCGTTTGCAAGATGCCGAGATAAGAGTTGTGATCGCCATGCGCTATTGGCGCCCCCTCACCCAGGAGGCTACCACCGAAGTTGCGGCGTTCAAACCTGACCAGATTGTGCTGGCGCCTCTTTATCCTCAATATTCGACCACGACGACGGGATCTTCATTTGAGGCTTGGCGGCGGTCTTATAAGGGACCCGGGCTGGTACATGGGATTTGCTGTTGGTATGAGAACGCCGGATTAGTTGAGGCTCACGTCAGTAGAATTCTGCGGACCTGGGAGGCCGCCGGTAAGCCGCGTGTCCGATTGCTATTTTCGGCCCATGGTCTGCCTGAACAGATCGCGACCAGTGGGGATCCGTACCAATGGCAGATTGAAGCAACCTGCGCGGCCGTGGCCAAGCGCCTGGGTTCGCAGTGGGACTGGCAGATTTGCTATCAGAGCCGAGTCGGGCCTTTGAAATGGATCGGACCCTCGACCCCCGAAGCCATCACCACAGCCGCCCGAGACGGCGTTGGGGTTCTTATCGATCCGATCGCTTTTGTTTCGGAGCACATAGAAACTCTGGTCGAACTGGATCGGGAATATGCGGAGATGGCGAGGGAACTGGGCATGGAAATCTATCTCCGGGCGCCGGTTGTTGGCATTGAGCCAACCTTTATCGACGGGTTGGCGGATGTTGTAGGGGACTCTCTGGGAAAGTCTGGTTTTTGTCCCCAAATGCGTGCCTGCCCGGTGGGTCTAAGTCGATGTGGACGCTCGCCTAGGTCTGAGGAAATGGGATGATTTTCAATATAATCAAAGGGATACATATCCTAGCTGTAATCGCTTGGATGGCGGGCCTGCTTTATTTGCCTAGGCTGTTCGCCTACCACACGCGGTCCACGCCAGGCGGGGAGCTTGATGAAGCCTTTAAGGTCATGGAAGAGAAACTGCTCAAGATCATCATGAATCCGGCGATGGTCGCGGTTATAATTCTGGGAGCGACGCTGGTCTATTTTGACGGGCTATCGACCCTTTCGAAGTCTTGGATGATTGTTAAGCTCGGTGGAGTGATTGGTCTGGTGTCTTGGCATATCTATCTTGCCAGCGCCCGGCGGAAACTGGCATCGGGCGAGCGACCCCACAGCGAACGGTTCTGGCGAATGACCAATGAATTGCCCTTCATAGCCGCTATTGTCATCGTATTGTCGGTGACCACCAAGTTCGGCGGGTGATTGGTCCCGACGCGATCCTCTTGACGGCCAGTCGGCGGTGTGTTTCGGATAGGTCTGGATTTCGAACCCGTCCTATCGGTTCTCCCATCCTGTCAACGAGAGCATCCGGCCCAGCCTGGGTTTGAGTGTGCCTACCCTCCAACGACCGTCGTTGCGCCGATCATCCCCTGGCAGGCGCAGTCGGAACCGCCATCAAGCCCAGCGTTCGGGATGGCGACCAACCTAAAGAGTCAATCCACCATGTCTGATGTTTTAGATTTAGAATCGCCCGAGAGCGCCGATGAGGCGATGTTCTCAGGAGCGCTTCAGTCGGGCGAGAGTGGTGGTCTGCGGACTATCGCGGCGCTTGGCCTTACACGGATGTCCCTACAAGAATTAAAGGAGAAATCCCCGGCTGAACTTCTGGCCTTTGCCGAACAGTTTGACATTGAGAATGCTAACGCGATGCGTAAGCAGGATATGATGTTCGCGATATTGAAAGCGTCTGCTGAAGAGGGATTAGAAATATTCGGCTCCGGGACACTGGAGGTGGTCCAGGATGGGTTTGGGTTTCTCCGCAGTCCGGAGGCCAATTATCTCCCAGGACCCGATGATATCTATGTGAGCCCATCGCAGATTCGGCGTTTTGGCCTCAGGACGGGCGATACGGTGGATGGCGGCATCAGAGCGCCGAGGGAGGGAGAGCGTTACTTCGCGTTGGTCAAGGTTGATCAAGTGAATTTCGAAAACCCCGATAATGTCAGACACAAGGTGCACTTCGACAATCTGACGCCGCTTTACCCCGAAGAGCGGATGACCATGGAGATTGATGACCCGACATTGAAAGATCGGTCGGGTCGCGTGATCGATATCGTTGCCCCCTTGGGCAAGGGCCAGCGATGCCTGATTGTCGCGCCGCCGCGGGTTGGCAAGACCGTGATGTTGCAAAACATAGCCAAATCGATCGCGGCCAATCACCCGACTTCCTACCTGATCGTGTTGCTGATCGACGAGCGGCCAGAGGAGGTGACGGACATGCAGCGTACGGTCCGCGGCGAGGTGATTTCGTCGACTTTTGATGAACCCGCCATCCGGCACGTGCAGGTCGCCGAAATGGTTATCGAAAAAGCCAAGCGCCTAGTGGAACACAAGCGCGATGTGGTCATCCTGTTGGATTCCGTAACCAGGCTTGGGCGCGCCTACAACACCACCGTGCCGTCGTCAGGCAAGGTGCTCACCGGCGGTGTTGACGCGAACGCTCTTCAAAAACCCAAGCGGTTTTTCGGCGCCGCCCGCAATATCGAAGAGGGCGGCTCGTTGACGATCATCGCCACCGCTCTGATCGACACGGGTAGCCGCATGGACGAGGTCATTTTCGAGGAATTCAAAGGCACAGGTAATTCTGAAATTATTCTTGATCGGAAGGTCGCCGATAAGCGGATATACCCCGCGATCGACGTTCTGAAATCCGGGACTCGAAAAGAGGAATTAATTACACCCAAAGATCAACTTCAGAAGACATTTGTTCTGCGTCGGATTCTAAACCCAATGGGCCCGCAGGACGCGATCGAATTCCTGCTAGATAAACTGCGAAACGCTAAGAACAATGCTGATTTCTTCCAGTCTATGAATACATAGAGCAGGAGCGACACCAAAACTGGATAGGGGAGTTTATCGTGAAAGTTCGCCTAGAGGTTGACTGCAGTCCTAAAGAAGCTCGTGCTTTCCTGGGACTTCCGGATGTCACCAGCTTGAATGACCACCTGGTTCTGGAAATGAGGAAGCGGGTCGAGAGCAATATGGCTCTAGTTTCGCCAGATGAGCTTATGCGCAATTGGATGTCATTCGGTGGTCAAGCCACAGAGCAGTTTCGCAAATTGATGACGGCGGCGGCGACCGGAGCGCAAACGTTCAAATCGGGCGGATGAATAACACCATCTTCGCGCTCGCCACCGCACCAGGGCGCGCTGCGGTGGCGGTCCTGCGACTATCCGGTCCAGAGGTCCGGGAAGCGTTGAGACAGGTCGGCGCCGGTGGATTGAAGCCAAGACGAGCCTCTTTGCGCACTTTTGTCGATGCTGATGGAGAGGCGCTCGACCGGGGTCTGGCGATATGGTTCCCTGGCCCCGCCAGCTACACGGGCGAGGATTGTGCTGAACTGCATGTTCATGGCGGCGTCGGCGTCGTAGACGGCGTGAGCGACGCTCTTAGGGCGTTGGGACTCAGACTCGCTGAGCCAGGTGAATTCACAAGACGGGCTGTTCAGAACGGCAAGCTCGACCTTGGACAAGCCGAAGCGGTGGGTGATCTGATCGATGCCGAGAGCCGAGCGCAATCACGACAGGCTATCAGCCAATTGAATGGAGCGCTGGGCGACCGGCATCAGGCTTGGCGCGGACAACTGATCGCGATCTTGGCGGACCTCGAAGCCGCAGTGGATTTCCCCGATGAGGAACTGCCACTCGACGTGATGAACCGCTCCCCTGTCCCACTCGAAAGGCTGCTCCGGGACCTGGAAACGGCCATCGAGGAAGGTGTCCGCGGCCTGCAGGTGCGACAGGGTTATCGTGTTGGCCTGGTTGGCGCGCCGAATGCTGGAAAAAGCACACTTTTCAATGCCTTACTGAATCGAGACGCGGCGATTGTCGCGACCGTGGCGGGGACGACGCGTGATACCCTGGAAGCCAGTCTCGACCTTGAGGGCTACAAGGTCTTACTCTGTGACATGGCGGGACTGGGCAATCCCGGAGATGTCATTGAGGCCGAAGGGATGCGACGCGCCAAGGCCTGGGCAGAATTGGCTGACTTGCGCGTCTGGGTGGTTGATCACGCTGGTACTGGTGATGAGTGGCGCTCCGGGCTTGACCTCATTCAGGCGGGTGATCTGCTGGTGCTGCATAAATCCGATCGGCCTGGGAGTGGCGCTGAACGTGTCGCCACGGAGGCAGCGGAGAGGTTAGGTCTGAGCAAGGTCTATACGAACCATCTGCCGGGGGGGTCGGACACTCTTCGGAAGTGGTTGTCCTCGCGGATACCCGATGACTTGGGTGGATCGGATTTCCCGGCCACGACTCGGGCTCGGCACGTACTGCAACTGACCCAGGCGCGGGAGCACGTGGAACGAGCGTTGAAAGCCCCCGCTCAACCAGAGCTGGCGGCCGAGGATGTGAGACTCGCGATGAGAGCCCTGGCTCAGGTAACCGGAGCCATAGGTGTGGACGATGTGCTGGATCGGGTTTTCGCGACGTTTTGCATCGGGAAATAGCTGTTTCACGTGAAACAGTCAGACCGCTGCGTGTCGTCGTCTCGACGGGCGCCTTGGCGGCAGCTAAGCTGTCGAGATGGAATTTTCGCCCGACACAATAATTTGGGATGTAATCGTCATCGGTGGCGGGCATGCGGGATGCGAAGCGGCCTCGGCGGCGGCGCGGTTTGGCGCCGAGACGTTGTTGCTTACCCATAAATTGGAAACCATTGGTGAGATGTCCTGCAATCCGGCGATCGGGGGCGTGGGGAAGGGTCACCTGGTCAGAGAGATCGATGCTCTGGACGGACTCATGGGGCGCGTCGCCGACGGCTCCGGAATACAGTTTCGGATGCTGAACGCATCGCGTGGCCCCGCGGTGCGTGGTCCCCGGGCGCAAATCGACAGGAGTCGGTATCGCAGCGGCATGCGTATCGCGCTGGAGGCCCAGGACAATCTCACCCTTTGCGCCGAGGCTGTGGAAGATCTCATCGTAGAGAGTAATCGAGTTGTTGGTGTGATCGGCGCCACAGGCGCACACTATCGCGCTCGGTCAGTTGTGCTAACCACGGGTACGTTTCTCAGAGGTGTTATCCATCGAGGTGATGAGCGGGTGGAGGCTGGGCGGGCCGGGGACGCCGCGTCCGTCGGTCTCTCTAAGCGGCTCTACGATCAAGGCCTGGCGTTGGGCCGCCTTAAAACTGGGACGCCACCTCGGTTGGACGGACGCACGATCGATTGGGCTGGTCTCCCGATGCAGTCAGGCGACTTGAAGCCAGTGCCGTTTTCCTTTCTGAGCGGGCCGATCGTCACCCAGCAGGTACAATGCGGTTTGACGGCCACAAACGCGGCGACCCATGCGATCATAGCGGAACACCTGGGAGAGTCTGCCGCCTACGGTGGACGGATCTCGGGCAAGGGCCCACGATATTGTCCGTCGATCGAGGATAAGGTGGTGCGCTTCGCGGACAGGGACAGTCACCAGATTTTCCTGGAGCCGGAAGGTCTGGATGATCACACCGTCTATCCCAATGGAATCTCGACATCGGTTGGCGCAAGGACGCAAGACCTGTTCCTGAAGACCATTCTTGGGTTGCAGTCGGTTGAGGTGCTTCGGTACGGATACGCCATAGAATATGACTACGTAGACCCTCGAGAACTCACTGCGGCGCTGGAGCTGAAACGTCTTCCGAGACTCTACTTGGCGGGCCAGATCAATGGCACGACGGGCTACGAGGAAGCCGGCGCCCAGGGCTTGGTGGCCGGCTTGAACGCCGCCCGTGCGGCTGGCGGATACGACACTGCGGTCTTTGGACGTGACGAAGCCTATATCGGGGTGATGATCGATGACTTGGTTACGCGTGGCGTGACCGAGCCCTATCGAATGTTCACCAGCCGGGCCGAATATCGACTGCGGCTCCGGGCCGATAACGCCGACCAACGGCTCACCGAAAAAGGAGTCGATCTGGGATGTGTGGGTCCCACGCGTGCGCGAGCGTATGCAACGAAGGCCGCCATCCTCGCCGAGGTTTTGTCGGCGGCGGGATCTCTATCGCTTACGGCGGGCCAGGCCAGCCAAGCAGGGTTCAGAATTACCCAGGATGGCCAGCCGCGTTCGCTGAAGCAATTGCTTTCCCATCCGGAGATAGGCTTCGAGGCCTTGGCCGCGGTTTGGCCGGAACTGAAGGCTTGGCCAGATTTCGCTCGGGAACAAATCGAAATTGACGCCGCCTATCACGGCTATATGGATCGGCAGGACGCGGATGTGGCTCTATTCCGTAAGGACGAAAATCTGATCCTGCCAAGCGGGCTGGACTATTCCATCCTTTCGGCACTGTCCAATGAGGTTCGGGAGAAGCTAGCGGCCGTCAATCCAACGACAATCGGCCAGGCCGCGCGCATCGAAGGTGTCACCCCCGGAGCCATTGTAGCCTTGCTGGCCCATGTGCGCCGTCGTGCGGCTTGACGCGTTGGAGCTCCCACCGACTTTTTCGGAGGTGGTGGGCCTTACCGACGAGAGGCGCCGAGATGTGGAGGCGTTCCGATGCTTGCTTGTCCGAGCCAATCAACAGATGAATCTTGTTGGCGATTCCACTCTGGAGCAATTCTGGGTTAGACACTTTGTTGATAGCGCCCAATTGCTTTGGTTTTCACCCACTTCCACTGTCTGGGCCGATCTGGGCAGCGGTGCGGGACTGCCTGGTTTGATTTTGGCCATACTGCTCAAAGGCCGCCCGGGCTCAACTGTGCATTTGATCGAGAGCATGACGAAGCGGTGCCGTTTCTTGAGTGAAGTCGTACAGGCGCTGGATTTGCCCGCCGTCGTGCATAATGGCCGCGCCGAGGCACTGAAACTGAACGTGGAGATGGTCACCGCGCGTGCCTGCGCGCCGTTGGAGCGTCTACTGGGCTATGCGCAGCCCTATTTCGCCCGTGGTGCGCGTGGCCTGTTTCTGAAGGGGGCCGACGTGGATAGTGAGATCGCGCAAGCCAGGAAATCGTGGGGGTTCGCCTTTGAGGCGACAATCAGCCTCAGCGACCCCCGGGGACGCCTCTTGTTCATTGAGGAATTGAGGCATGCCTGAGATCTCGGGACGAGTTCGGATCTTCGCCGTCGCAAATCAGAAGGGTGGCGTCGGCAAGACAACGACGGCGATCAACCTGGGAACGGCCCTGGCGGCCATCGGGACCAGGGTTTTGTTGATCGACAGTGATCCCCAGGGCAATGCGTCGACGGGTTTGGGTGTGCTGCCCCACATGCGCTCCAAGACCTTGTATGATGTATTGATCGACGGCGCCCCCATGAAGGCGATCATCATCAAGACGGACATTCCAGGCCTGTTTCTGGCGGCCGCGGAAGCCGATCTCTCCGGAGTGGAACTGGAACTGGGTCAAACGCCGCGCCGCGGGTTCCGGCTGAGAGATGCTCTCCAGCCACTGAGAGATGGAGCGGACTTCGACTACATCCTTATCGACTGCCCGCCTTCCCTGAACCTGCTTACGGTTAACGCCATGACCGCCGCGGATGCGGTTCTGGTGCCCTTGCAATGTGAATTCTTCGCTCTGGAAGGCCTGACCCAACTTCTACGGACGGTTGAGCAGGTGCGAGGGGCGCTCAACCCTTCGCTGGAGATCCAAGGGGTGGTGTTGACCATGTACGACAAACGAAACAGCTCTTCGGCGTTGGTGGCCAAGGACGTTCGGGATCATCTCGGAGACAGGGTCTATGAGACTGTCATTCCGCGAAATGTACGGGTGTCCGAGGCGCCATCTTTCGGCAAACCGGCGATCATTTACGATCTGCACTGTACCGGAAGCCAAGCATATCTGAAGCTTGCCAGGGAAGTCATAGGTCGCGAACGCAAACGGGCGTCGATCCCGGCGTGAAGACTTCCAACTTGGAGACGATGAATGACTGAAGGGCGGCGCGGCCTCGGACGAGGGCTTTCGGCCTTGCTTGACGAGGTCAAGACAGCCTCGACGGCGGAGGGTCGCCGCGCGGCGGGTGTATTGGATATGGATATCGCTTCCATCCAGCCCAATCCGGAACAGCCTCGGCGCGCTTTCGCCACCGATGAGCTCGATGAACTCGCGGCATCGATTCGCGAAAGGGGGGTGTTGCAACCGATCCTTGTCCGGCCGCTTCCAGGCGCGGGTAGCGAATATCAGATCGTCGCCGGCGAGCGGCGTTGGCGCGCTGCTCAGCGGGCGGGATTGCGTGTCATCCCCGCCCTGGTTCGCGACCTGGCGGATCAGGAAGTCATGGAGGTGGCGCTGATCGAGAATATCCAGCGCGCCGATCTCAACGCGCTTGAGGAAGCCCGAGGCTATGAGGCGATGGCGCGGAAGTTTGAGCGCAGCCCCGACGCGATCGCCAAGGTTGTGGGAAAGAGTCGGAGTCACGTCGCAAATACCTTGCGGCTTATGAAGTTGCCTCCGGCGATCCAGGATCATCTCGAATCTGGCCGCCTGACTGCGGGTCACGCCCGGGCTTTGCTGGACCTCGATGACGCCACTGGCCTGGCGGAACAGGTGATCAAGCGGGGCCTGAACGTCAGGCAGACTGAAGTGTTGGCGCGAGCCGCCAAAACACCGGCCCGACCACCGCGCGGCCGCAATCTCCCACGCGAGGACAATGCCGACACTCGAGCCCTGGAGGCGGACCTTGAGGGCGTACTAGGGCTTAAGGTTGAGATCTACGACCGGGGAGGTTCTGGCGAACTGCGTCTCGCATACGAAACACTTGAGCAGCTTGATGATCTGTGCCGGCGATTGTCGCGCCACATCGGGCCGGCTTAGCGAGCCTATAGACCCAGCCGACGGGCCTGGCCCGCGATCGCAATAGCCAACCGCTCGGCGAGGAGAGTGTCAGGACTTCCGCTCTGTTTACAGGCGCGGTCCGCAGCCAGAACGTTGATTTGAACACGATCAAGTTCGCTTAGGGTCCAGACCTGAGCCTGGCGCAGGAACTCCCGCTCCTGCTTCCAAAAGATCCCGGAGGCTCTCGCCGCCGCCTGGGCGCCGGCGCCGCCCCGCTGAAGAACGGCAACCTTTCGGAGTCGCCCAAGGTGTAAACCAAGAGCGCGAACCGCCCCAACGCCGCTCTCACCCTCCTGCGCCGCTCTACGCAGACCCGCGTGCGCCGCCACCGGCCTCGCGCCGAATGCATCAAACGCCGCTTCGCTGAGCGATGTTTCCGGTTCGACCCCAAAAAATCCGCCGAGGTCAGTCAGGGTGGCCGTGACGTTCGATCCAGGACCCAGGAAGAGGATAAGGCGCTCTATCTCCCTGCGCGCCACGCCACGCTCGCGCGGTAGGCGCTGGACAAAAGTGTCCAGCGCTTCCGCGCTGAGTGCGACCCGGTCGGTGGTCAGCGCCTCCCGCGTCAGGCGGGTGAGATCGGCGGGCTCATCATCGTAGCATGGTATGACCACACATGCCGGCGCGGCTTCGCCGATCTTTCTAAGAGGGGAGTCCCGGCCAAGCCCACCCGCTTCGATGATGAAGAAGGCGTCGGGGTTGAAGCGTCCATCGAGGTGGCCGGACAGGGCGTCGGCAGCGAGACGATCGGCGCCATTCTTCTCTCCGCGAAGTCTAAGCCGCACGAGACGGCGGCCACCGATCATGGAAAAAGCCATAAGTTCGCTTTCCAGACGGCCCTCTTCCCCGGCCAGGTCGGCTTCGGAAAGAATTGCGACGTTGAATGGATCGTCAGGATTTTCGGTCAAGGCCAAAGCGAGCTCGCGAGCGCGTTCGCCTACAACGCCGAGGTCGCGACCATAGAGCAGGCAGGCCCTGATGACCGACCCTGGCCCAGCGAGGAACCGCTCAATATCCGGACGGCGTTGGATGATCATAGAGGCGTATCAGTCGCCGGCACGCCCAGCCATCCAGCCCGCCAGCTGGATCTGGATCCGCCGCGCCGCATCCGCCGCGGCGCGTTCCTGGCTATCCTGGCGCGCTGCGATCCCAGCATAGGGCGCATTCGCCGCGTCGTAGCTAACCTGTGAGACGACCTCTCCAGTGCGAACGACTTTCCCGCTCGCGATCGAGGTCAGGCTATATTTAACAGTGAGGCCAAGGTCGTAGCGCTCCGCGACGTTGTCGAGACGAAGACCCCTAGGGTCGCGAACCTGCACCACCTGGATATCAAGCCGCCAGAGAGGCGGCCGGGTCTTGTCGTGGCCGATGAGGTCGTCGAGATTTTCGCGCAACAGGTAGGCGACGCGGCCCTGAGGAACGACCACGGCAATGGCCGGCAGATCCGATGCGACGCCTCTTGTCGCGTACAGTGGAGTGAACCCACAGCCACTCACGGTGGCGGAGAGCAGGAGAGCCACTAGGAGGCCCGGAAAGTGAAATCTGTCTCGGACCATCGTCTAGGCTGCCACGATATTGACGATGCGATCCGTGACCACAATCACCTTGCGGATGGTCAAGCCTTCAAGGCGTTTTACGATGTCTTCGTTTTGGAACACCAGTGACTGCACCTCCTCGCTCGTCGCGCCTCTGGGCGCGAGCACCTCGCCTCGACGTTTACCATTGATCTGGACAGGGAGGACCTGTTCATCATCTTCCGTCAACGCCGAGTCCCATTCGGGCCAAGGGGCGGTGGCGAGCAAGCCGCTCTCTCCCAATCTGAGCCAACATTCTTCGGCCAGATGCGGGGCGAACGGCCCCACAAGCCGCGCCAGCGCGCTTAGCGCCTCATGGCGGGACTGCCTGGAACAGGCGCTGGATCTGGCTGTACGCACGACGGCGACAAATTCATAAAGCCGCGCGATAGCGCTATTGAATCTGAAACCCTCAATCGTCTCCGTGACCGCTTTGATCGCCTTGTGAGTGTGTCTCCGCAGCGCCAGGGTGGCGGCCTCGTCGATGCCGTCGGGGCTATCGTCGCCGCTGTCCTGATCGAATTCCGCCCAAATCCGATTGACCAGACGCCAGGAACCCTCCACGCCACCGCTGGTCCATTGCACGTCGCGTTCAGGGGGCGAGTCGGAAAGAACAAACAGGCGCGCGGCGTCGACACCATAGGTGTTGGCGATGTCGCCAGGCGCGACAACGTTGCGCTTGGACTTGGACATTTTTTCCGCGTCGCCAATGACGATCGGCTCATCCGTATCCGCTGCGAACCCGCGCCGATCCAGGCCTTCTCCGCGAACGTCTACGGCGCGAGGCTCAAGCCACTCGCCCGATTGGCGGCGATAGGTTTCGTGAGTCACCATTCCCTGGGTGAACAAGCCGGCGAAAGGCTCCTTCACGGAGAGCATGCCTTCATCGGCCAATGCACGAGTCACGAAGCGTGCATAGAGAAGGTGAAGAACGGCGTGTTCGACGCCGCCGATATACTGATCGACCGGCAGCCAATAGTCTGCGGCGTCCTTGTCGATTACTGTTTCAGCGTCGACGTCGGTGAAGCGAGCGAAATACCAGGAGGAGTCCACGAAGGTGTCGAGGGTATCCGTTTCCCGTTCGGCCGGACCGCCACACCTCGGGCAGCTGACGTGTTTCCAGGTAGGGTGCCTAGCGAGGGCATTGCCCGGCTGTGTAAAATCAAGGCCTTGGGGTATCCGGACGGGGAGTTGATCGGTCGGCACGGACACCACGCCGCAGTCTCCGCAGTGGACCACGGGAATCGGGCAACCCCAGCCTCGTTGGCGAGCGACCCCCCAATCCCGCAGCCGGTAGACGGTGGCCCCCTCTCCTATCCTAAGGGCCTCCGCGCGCGCCACGGCCGCGGTCTTCGCCGCCTCGATATCCAGCCCATCCATAAAACCGGAATTGTAGATGCGGCCTGGACCAACGTAGGCCTCCTGTTTCACGTGAAACACGGTGGCGTCTTCGCCGGCCGGAAGCACGACGGGTGTGACAGGCAGATCATATTTTCGCGCGAAGTCGAGGTCGCGCTGATCGTGGGCTGGACAACCGAAAATCGCCCCCGTCCCGTAGTCCATCAGCACGAAGTTCGCGATCCAGACCGGCAGCAGCCGTTCCGGAGCGAAGGGGTGGATAACCTTCAGTCCTGTATCCCAGCCAAGTTTTTCCGCCGATTCGATCTCGGCCTCCGAGGTTCCGCCTTTTCGCGCCGTGGCGACAAACGCCGACACCGCCGAATCACCGTCGGCCAAGCGTTCCGCGACAGGATGATCAGGAGCGATGGCAACGAAGCTGGCTCCAAAGAGGGTGTCGGGCCTCGTAGTGTAGACCGACACGCCCTCGATAGGACCGTCATGGGAAAGGGCGAAAGTCAGCCGGAGTCCCTGGGAACGCCCGATCCAGTTCTCCTGCATCAAACGCACCTTGTCGGGCCAGCGATCGAGTGTTTTCAGGCCATCCAGCAGCGCATCGGCATAGTCGGTTATCCGCAGAAACCACTGGGTCAGTTTTCGCCGCTCGACCACCGCGCCCGATCGCCAGCCGCGTCCATCGATAACCTGCTCGTTAGCCAGGACGGTCATATCGACGGGGTCCCAGTTCACCTGACCCTCTTTGCGGTAAACTAGGCCGCGCTCCAGAAGCTTGAGGAACCAAGCCTGCTGCCTGCCATAGTAGGCGGGGTCACAGGTCGCCAGTTCACGGGACCAGTCGATCGAGAGACCGAGCCGCTTCAGCTCTTCGCGCATCCGGGAAATATTGTCCCAGGTCCAGGCGGCCGGATCGACGCCGCGTTCCGCCGCCGCGTTCTCAGCCGGGAGGCCGAACGCATCCCATCCCATCGGATGTAAGACGTTGAAGCCGCGCGCGCGTTTGAACCGGGCGACCACATCCCCCATGGCGTAGTTCCGCGTATGGCCAACGTGAAGTTGTCCGGAAGGATAGGGGAACATTTCAAGAACATAATATTTAGGCTTAGGCGAGCCGGTTTCCGCATGGAAGGCGCCGGCCTCGTCCCAAGCCGCTCGCCATTTCGGCTCAACCTCTTTGGGACTGTACCGAGCCATGGTCGCGGATTCCTCGAAAGCTGTCTGACCTTACCCAAGCCCCGCAATCAAACGGTGGAACCCGTCTGGGTTCCGTGAGCGTAGACCCGCGCCGGCGAAGAGGTTTTCTGATTTGATGTCCCGGGCAGTGACGCCTGTTTCAAGCCCTATGCCTAACTCCGCAGGTTCGACGTCCGAAGCTGCCGCGCGCGCGTGAGGATGGCGTTCTCGATATCGGTGGATGTCTGGTCAGCGGTCGGAGCCGGCGTCCAGCCACCCACGCCATCACTGATCTGCTTGAAAATCGTCACCGTCAGGCCGTCCGCGCGCAGCCGCGAATCGAGGATATAAACCGTGGCCTTAAACCGTTCGGCGGGTTTCTCCGGATTGATGTACCAATCGGTGATCACCACGCCACCATAGGGGTCGGCGGATTGAAGCGGCATGAATGCCAGGGTGTCGAGGGTGGCCCGCCACAGATAGCTATTGACACCGATGGCGCCGGCCGGCGCCGATCGCGCCAATTGTTGAGTCGCGCGTCCACCGCACGCGGTCAGGACGAGAAGGCAGAGCGGTACGATGATCAGCTTGGGAGCCCGGGTCAACCACGTACGTTCAGACGGCATATTCATAGGTTCCAATCATATCCGCACTGGCCCGCCGCCCAGTGACGTCGCCCTTCGGTCACTGCCTCTATAACATCCCATCGTGCGCGCCAAATCCAATCGCGTGGCTCATACGCCACATGCAGACCGCGATCGTGCCGGCCCCGACCTGGAGATCCCGTGGATGGATTGACGGGATGAAATCGTACGCCTTTAGTGAAGTTGTGCTGGGAGACGCATGGTGTGTCGATGGCGCGAGGTTAGACACGTTTTGCCATGAAGCCCGCGCGGCCCATCATATTGGCGATTTCAGCGCTTGTCCTTGCGACAGTTGCTGGCCAAGTGCGCGCCGAGGCGGAAACGGGTAGTGTCATTCTGGCCGCGAACGATTTCTCTTCGCCAAACTACACACCAGGCCCAATCACCACGGGCCGAACCCTGGAGTGGGATTCCCGCAAGGGTCGCTGGGGCCTCAAACTTGGTATGGAGCAGCGAACCGATCGCCTTAGCGAGTGGCGCGATGTTCAACCTGGGCTCTACTACAAACTCACGCCGCGACTGCATATCGGAGGCGCGGTAAGCTTGGCGCCCAACCCCGTGATCAACCAGCGTCTTATTGATCCCCAGGGAGCCGCCCCACGGGTTCGGCTTGAGACGACCTTTAAATTCTAACAGTCCACATCGATCTTGGCGGGCTGCCCGTCGGGCATAGTGCTGAACGCTTCCACCGCGGCGATTCCTTTGGCGCCCGACAATAATAGGCGACGAGCGGAAACAGCATTAATGCCACCAAGGCCGTAGACCGGAACACCAGAGGTTCGGGTCAGCGCTGCGAATTTCATCGGGCCAAGCGGCTTGCCGGCCGAAGGACTCGCGCTCGAAAAGACCGGTGAAACGACGATCGCATCGACACCGGACAGGCGAGCACGCCGCACCGCGGGCAAGTCATGCGCGGCCGCTGTGAGTATGAAGCGTCTGAGCAATTGCCTGTTGAAACCTGGCCGGTTTAGCGCTCGTTCCGGCAAATGAATCCCATCCGCTCCGAGTGCGACGGCAAGAGCCACATCCGCTCCAACCAGAAATACAACGCCGCGTCGCCTGGCGAGGCGCACTAGCCGCCGCCCGAGGATAAGGGCGCCGGGCGCGCCAAAGGCGCGGAAGACAATTCCCGATCCTCTTGGCAGGGCGGCCAGAGACCGTTCCGGGTCGAGGGTCCGCTTTGGATCCGTGAAAAACAGCATGGGCGGCAGCGACTTTCGTAGCCTCGCGCCCTGGCCTAGTCTGCGCGACGCGCGCCAAAGCGCTTTCAAGGCTGTTGTCGTCAATGATCCAAACTCAAATCTCGGCAGCCCTGGAGGCTATTCGGGCAAGAATCACCAGCGCCGCGCATGCGGCCGGTCGCGACCCCGGTGATATAGCGCTCACGGCCGTGTCCAAGACACAACCCTGGGAGTCTGTCGAACCGGTTTTGAGCCTCGGTCAGCGGGTATTTGGAGAAAACCGTGTCCAGGAGGCCGAGGGTCGGTGGTCCGGTCGGCGACAGGGCCTCGAGTTGAGGCTGATCGGCCCGCTGCAGACCAACAAGACCCGTGAAGCCGTGGCTTTTTTTGATGTGATCGAAACTGTTGATCGGGAGCGCCTGGCGGAGCGCATTGCCGACGCTGTCCAGCGGCTCGGTCGCTCGCCGCGCCTGTATGTGCAGGTCAATACCGGCGATGAGCGGCAGAAGGCGGGGATCACACCGACCGAAAGTGACGCCTTTATCGCGACATGCCGAAGGGTCCATGGTTTGGAGCTGGAAGGACTGATGTGCATCCCGCCGGCGGCTGAACCGCCGGGGCCTCACTTTGCCCTATTGGCCAAGATCGCCGCGCGCAATGGTCTCCGGAAGCTCTCGATGGGCATGAGCGCCGATTTCGAAACCGCCATTCGCCACGGCGCGACGTCGGTAAGGGTGGGGTCGGCGCTGTTCGGCGCGCGTCGCTGACCCGCTGATCAGGCTGCCATGATGCCGAGAAGGTCTCCGGGCTTGGCCAAGCCCAAGAACGTGATCATGTGTTCATACGCCAGGGCGACGCAGCCCTTC
>JANYFU010000415.1 GCA_025359665.1 Caulobacteraceae bacterium | reverse complement strand
GCTCTCCTCCACCTTCGCCGTTGGCGACGGTGGGGCGCGCCGGGCTGGGGGTTGAGAGCTCGACGGGTATGGCGGAAAGGTCGGGAACCAGGGGCTCCATCGACGCGACCGAAGTTTCCGAGGCCGGACGGCCGCGCGAGCGACCCTTGCCGTCTTCGCGGTCCCGGCCGCGGGGGCGATCACCCTTCGAGCGCGTCTCGATCCTGACCGAACTCCAGTCGAGGTCGAGCGTGTCCTCCTGGGGCGCCTTGCCGATCAGTTTGAGGACCTTGTCGAGGCCTCGGCTGTCGGCCGGGGTGATCAGCATGTAGGTCACGCCCGACTTGCCGGCCCGGCCGGTGCGGCCGATACGGTGGACATAATCGTCGGCGTGGTGCGGCACGTCATAGTTAAAGACGTGGCTGACATCGGGAATGTCGAGGCCTCGAGCAGCGACATCGGAGGCCACCAACAACTTCAGGTCGCCCTTGCGGAAGGCCTCAAGCGTCTTGGTACGCAGGCTCTGATCGAGGTCGCCGTGGATGGGCGAGGCGTCGAAGCCGTGGCTGCGCAGCGACTTGGCGACGATATCCACTTCGGTCTTGCGGTTGCAGAACACGATGCCGTTTTTCACGTCGTCACGGCCCACCAGCGCGCGCAGGGCGAGTCGTTTCGATCCCGGGTCGGAGGCGGGAATGCGCACCAGATGCTGAGCGATATTCTCGCCAGTGGTGGCCGGCTTTGAGGCCTCGATCCGGACCGGATCGTTGAGGAACTGCTTGGTCAGCCGGGTGATCTCCGGCGGCATGGTGGCCGAGAAGAACAGGGTCTGCTTCTTGGCGGGCGTGAGCGAGAATATCCGCTCCAGGTCCGGGATGAAGCCCATGTCGAGCATGCGGTCGGCTTCGTCGACCACCATGATCTGCACGCCGGTGAGCAGCAGCTTGCCGCGCTCGAA
The DNA here is from genome assembly GCA_025359665.1 of Caulobacteraceae bacterium. Classification (GTDB taxonomy): domain Bacteria; phylum Pseudomonadota; class Alphaproteobacteria; order Caulobacterales; family Caulobacteraceae; genus Acaudatibacter. The sequence continues at coordinate 6,781 of JANYFU010000415.1, read as the reverse complement.
ATGGTCGAGCAGGCGGCCGGGCGTGGCGATCAGGACATCGACGCCGCGATCGAGCTTCATTTCCTGGTCGCCGAACGAGACCCCGCCGATCAGCAGGGCCCAGGTCAGTTTCTGGCCTTTTGAGTATTTGTCGAAGGCCATGGCCACCTGGTCGGCCAGTTCCCGGGTCGGAGCGATGACCAGGGAGCGGGGCATCCTGGCCTTGGACCGTCCCGCCACCAGGCGATCGATCATCGGCAGGGTGAAGGCGGCGGTCTTGCCGGTGCCGGTCTGGGCGATGCCCAGGACATCGCGGCCCGCTAGGGCCACCGGGATAGCCTGGGCCTGGATCGGCGTGGCGACGGTGTAGCCAGTGTCGGCCACGGCCTGAAGTGTGGGGGCGCTGAGCCCCAGTGCGGAGAAGTCTGTCATTCCTTGAAGTGCGGCGAGCGGGGGATCATCCGGTGCGAAACATGCGCGCTCGGAACCACGGCTCGGGCAACTACGACCATAAGGGTTGGCGGCGCTCTGTCAATGATCATCAATACGGCGCTTTAGCCTAGACATCGACGTCCGCTGCCGCGAACTCGGCGTTTTCCTGGATGAATTTGAACCGCAACTCCGGCTTGCGGCCCATCAGGGTCTCCACCAGGTCGTTCACCGCGCCTTCCCCGCCCGGCAGGCTCACCCGGGCCAGAGTGCGGGTTCCTGGATCCATGGTGGTCTCTTTCAGCTGGGCCGGCATCATTTCCCCCAGGCCCTTGAAGCGGCCGATCTCGGGCTTCTTGCCCTTGTAGACCGTGGCCAGAAGTTCGTCCTTATGGGCGTCATCGCGCGCATAGCTGGTCTTGCCGCCGTGGCTGAGGCGGAACAACGGGGGCAGGGCCAGATACAATTTCCCGGCCCGGACCAGGTCCGGCGTCGTACGCCAGAAAAAGGTGATCAGCAGGGAAGCAATGTGCGCGCCGTCGACGTCGGCGTCGGTCATGATGATGATCCGCTCGTAGCGAAGGTCGTCCTCGCGATAGCGGGCGCCCCCGGCCACGCCTAGCGCCAGCAGCAGGTCCGACAGTTCCTTGTTGCCGCCCTGTTTATCGACCGTGGCCGAGGCGACGTTGAGGATCTTGCCGCGCAGGGGCAGGATCGCCTGAGTGCGGCGGTTGCGGGCTTGTTTGGCTGAGCCGCCGGCGCTGTCGCCCTCGACGATGAACAGTTCCGTTCCGTCAGATGCCTGGCCTGAACAGTCGGCCAGCTTGCCGGGCAGGCGAAGTTTGCGGGTGGCCGAGGCGCGGGCCACCTCTTTGTCCTTGCGACGCTTCAGCCGTTCCTCGGCCCGCTCGACCACAAACGCCAACAGGGCGCTGGCGATCTTAGGTTGGGCGGTGAGCCAGTGATCGAAGGGGTCGCGTAGGGCGGCCTCCACTAGGCGCTGCGCGTCGATCGACGACAGCCGTTCCTTGGTCTGGCCCTGGAATTCAGGGTTGCGGACGAACACGCTGATCAAGGCGCCGGCTTGGGCGACCACGTCATCCGCGGTGATCAGAGCGCCGCGCTTGTCGTTGGTAAGTTCGGCCCAGGCCTTCAACCCTCGGGTCAATACTGCCCGGAGGCCGGCTTCATGGGTGCCGCCTTCAGGCGTGGGCACCGTATTGCAATAGGACCGCATGAAGCCGTCCGCCTCGCCGAACCCGGCCGGCGTCCAGGCCACCGCCCATTCCACCGCGCCCGCCTCGCCCGTGCGCTCTATCCGCCCGGCGAAGGGTTCCGGGGTGACGGTCTCGATCCCCTCTATAGTCTCGGCCAGATAGTCGGCGAGGCCGCCTGGAAACTTGAACACCGCCTCAGCCGGGGTCTGGTCGAGAATGCGCTCGGGCGCGCAGCGCCAACGGATTTCGACGCCCCGGAACAGATAAGCCTTGGACCGCGCCATGCGATAGAGCCGCGCCGGCCTGAACGCCACCGCGTCGCCAAAGATCGTCGGATCCGCGCTGAAAGTCAGGGACGTGCCATGTTTGCGGGTCGGGGCCAGCCGGGCAAGGGTCGACGTCGGCTTGCCGCGCGAATAGGTCTGCCGCCACTCGAAGCCATCCTTCCAGACGGTGATATCGAGCGCCTCGGCCAGTGCGTTAACCACTGAGACGCCGACGCCATGCAGGCCCCCTGAGGTTTCATAGGCCTTGCCGGAGAACTTGCCGCCGGAGTGCAGGACGGTCAGGATCACTTCGAGGGCGGATTTCCCCGGGAACTTCGGGTGCGGATCGACGGGCATGCCGCGCCCGTCGTCCTTGACCGTCAAGGAGCCGTCGGCCGCCAAGGTGACCTCGATGAGCTTGGCATGGCCTGCCACCGCTTCATCCATGGCGTTGTCCAGCACCTCGGCGAACAGATGGTGCAGAGCCCGTTCGTCGACTCCGCCGATATACATCCCGGGCCGCTTGCGCACGGGCTCCAGACCCTCAAGCACCTCGATATCCTTGGCGGAATAGCCCGAAGCCGGCGCGCCGGCGGGCGGGGGCGCAAGGACGTCATCGAACAGTGAGGCTTGGGCGGCCTTGGGCATGGCTGGTTCTTGGATCGATTCGCTGAGGGGAGCTTAGTCGTCCCTTATATACCCCCTAGGCGCCCGCGGGGCGGCGTCGATGTCAGGCCAGCTGCGGGGCTTCCTCCGGTTCGATGAGGCTGATGCGCGTCAAATCGGCGACCGTGTGGCCCTTCTGGTGTTGCGAGACCGCATCGGCGAAGCGCATGCCCGGCCTGATGGCGGCGGCGTCATAGGATGTGATGTCATAGACCATGGCCGCCAATTCCGGATCGCGCGCCTCCAGGCTGAAGATCAGGCGTATTTCCGATAGATCGAGGCCGCGCCGGTCCAGACCGGCCAGCGGGCTGTGCTCGTCGATCACATGCATCATGGTCATAATCAGCGGGAAGATCGGCCAGGACGCGCGCATCAGCGTCAATTCATGGAGGCTCCTGAAACTCCCGCCCTCCAGGCTGGTCTCGCGGATCAAGGCGTTGAGGCTCACGTGTACCTGAGTCAGGACCGAAGTTCGGGCGTTGCCGATCCGCAACATCAGTGTGGGGCGGCCGTTGTGCCGACAGATCACGACCGTATCGGCGTAGACGACTTTCGCGCGGGGTTTAGAGAAGCGAACGAAGATCAGGCCTGTCATGATGGCGGTGAATGCCATACCGGTGATGATCTCTCCCGAGGCCACCAGATGGCCGTAGAGTGTCGCTGGAGCCATCACGCCATAGCCGACCGTGGCGAGGGTCTCGATGCTGAAAAACAGAGCGTCCGTCAGCGATCCGGGGTGACCGTTGGTCACACATCCGGGCTGGGCGAGGTAGAGCGCCGCGAACAGACCCGTGATAACAAGATAGGAACCGAACAGGCCCGCCACGAACACCGGCCAACGGACCGTCAGGGCTAGGTGATAGGGATCCGACAGATCGAACCGGCTGGCGCCGATCTTGGCGAACTCGAGACCGAGGTTCGTCCGGATAATACGCGAGGCGCGTTTTCGCCAGGGAAAGAAAGACATCACCTTAGCTTAGAGCAAGACCCTCGGTCGCGGAATTATGCCCAGGCCTCCGAACCCGCAACGCCATAGGCCTCCAGCTTGGCCGCGACTTCAGCGACTATGTGGCTGAGGATTACTATATCGTAGCTCGCGCCGGTGTGATCGCGGACATGTTCGCGTAGAATGGCTTCCGGCCGAAACCCCAGCCCTTCGAAAACGGCGATAGCGCCGGGCTGGTCAGTGGTCATCTGGGCAAAGATCTTCTCCGCCCCGCCCACCAGCGCCAACCGAAATGTCTCTTGTACCATCGCCGTGCCCAGGCCATGGCCACGCAAATCCTCGGCTATCACCGTGCGAATTTCAGCCACGTGCGCCGACCAGGAGAGTGGATCGCGGACGACCGTTCCGCATCCGACCACTGCGCCGGATCGCCAGGCGAGGAGAGTTTCCAGTTGTCCAGCCTCTATTTCCCGCGACCAGGCAGCCACGACCTTGGGCTGGCGTATGTCCCGGCGTAGGAACAGCAATTCGTGAGGCTCCAGGTCGCGAGCGAACGCCAGGACAGCCCGTTCATCGGCGGCCTGCATTTTTCGCAGCTCAACCTCCTCGTCACCGATCCGCATGCTCCTGGGAAGCTGACTGTTCATACAGACCTCGGCGCGAGCCATTGATCCAGCTTGGGCCACATGCGCTTGATCGCGCCAGGGCCGGCGACCAGGCTCACATGGCCACCTTTCAAGACGACTTCTTCCTTGTCGATCGAACCAATCTTTTCAACCAATTCTCGGGCGACGGGATAGGGAACGATATGATCATGCTGGGCTACCACATGTAGAAACGGAGCCCTGATCTCACTCACGTCCACGCGTCGCCCGCCGACCTCCAGCGTTGCCTGGTAGAGCCTGTTTTCGATCACGATATCCTTCATCGTCTGGCGGAAATACTCGCCGGCGATCGGCAGGGTGTCGGCCGACCACTTGTCGAGCGCACGCTTGGTTTTGACGAACTCGTCGTTCCAAAGATTGTCCCATAGCTGAACGGTGGCGGTTACGCGACTGACCGGCCGCAGCATATCAACCGAGGCCACGAACATCTCGGGAGGGAAATTGCCAAGCGTATCGACCATCTGGTCCACATCGAAATAGCGTGGGTCCGACCATAGGTTCCAGGCGCCGAACTGGCTGAAATTGAACGGGGTCGTGAAGCAGGCCAAATTTCGGACCGGACCAGGAGAATTTAGCGCCGTATAAATAACCGAAAGCACGCCACCCATACAATATCCAACAAGAGAGACTTGTTCTTCGCTTGTTTCTTTCTGTATGATTCTGACACAATCGGGTATAAATCCAAGGACATAGTCGTCCAGGCGCAGGGTTTTCTCGCCGATAGTCGGAGCGGTCCAATCCATCAGGTAGATATCATGGCCTCGATTGAGCATGAATTCGACAAGGCTTTGATCTGGAAGTAGGTCGAACACATAGGCGGGATTGCTGGTCGCCATCACAAAGAGTATCGGGGTTCGATAGACTTCCTCAGCCAGGGCTTCATAACGATAGAGGTTAAGTGTCCCGCGTTTTTCGACCAGGGTTCTTTTGCAGACGCCGCCAGCCTTGCCGGGAGAGGTCAGATACTCCCAACCCTTGATGTTCCGCTGGATCGCCCGCTCCATTTCCTGGCGCATGCGATCTATCTGACCGACTCCTGGCTGGGCGTTCATGAGTCGCTCCGCTCGCCTGGCGGCCTGCGGGTGCGGGCTGGTCGCGCGGTTCTTGGCATGGCGGGGGGCTCAAGTGACGGCGCAGCCTTCAGGGCGTCGAGCTTGCGTTCGATGGTGTGAAGTTGTTCGGCGAGTCGCGCGACATCGGCGCGGCTGGGCAAATTGAGCGCCACCAGCGCCTTTTCGACCGCTTCGTTGAACGCGCCTTGCATCTTCAGGTTGAGCGCCATCGCCCGATTCATTTCGCGGCTGAAAGACTCCTGGCCGGTGACTTTGGTCAGGGTTTCGTTTGCCTGGGCGTCCCACTGCTGGAGCAACGAACGCCAAACGCTGAAGAGATCGTCCGTCTCTTTCGCCACGCCTTTACCTCCCGCGCGAACCGGCGACGTCGTCGCGCCACATTAGCTCACACCGAAAAGTTTAGGGCGAGGTGAAGCTCCGCGCTAGCGGTAACGGCTCGATCTCTGTTGCTTTCTGGCGGAATTGCTGCACGTTTGACCTCGAAAATTCTTTGTCGCCCCGTTCTCCCTTTTAGCTCTGGGCGTCTCGCACAAACCAAGAGGCTATATTTGGGAGAGAAGACGGGTGCGGCGCCGAGGGCGCCATCGACAGTGCTCGCTCTGGCGGAACTGGCGCGGGCTTCCCTGGAGACGTCGAGCCTGGCCCTGGCCGCGCCGTTGATCGCCGAAGCGCCACGCGGCGACGGCCACGACGTCCTGGTGCTGCCTGGCTTCGCCTTCAGCCGGGTTTCCACGTTTCTGTTGCGGGCTTATCTCAGATCCCTGGGCTATCGCGCCCACGACTGGAACCTGGGGCGAAACCTGGGGCTTCGCACTCTGGCGTCGGGACGGCCGAGCCTGGCTGATCAGGTCGACCTGATCAGCGCCGGCGGTCGCAATAGAATTTCTTTGGTTGGTCACAGCCTGGGCGGCGTTATCGCCCGGCAGTACGCCAGCGAAAATCCTGATCGCGTGCGTCAGGTGATCTGCCTAGGCAGTCCGTTCGTGGGCGATACCCGGGCGGTCAATCCACTCGTGCTCGGCCTCCACAACAGGATCGCTGGCCTACCGCCGCCGGCCCATTCACTTCCGCTGACCCTGAGCGTTCCTTTCACCGCGATCTATAGTCGCACCGATGGAATCGTTGCACCGTCGGACTGCACCTATATCGGGCCAGGCCAGGCTGAAAACATTGAAGTTTTCGGGTCTCACTGCGGCTTGGTGAGCCATCCGGCGGTATTTTACGCGGTGGCCGATCGACTTGCGCAACCGCCAGACCAGTGGCGGCCGTTTCGACCGGTAGGCTGGCGACAGGCCTTGTATGGAGCCGATTCACGCCCCGCCCATATCGAAACCAAGGCGGCTTGATTTAGCTACCAGCGCGACCCGCCACCTCGCGATGGCGGGTCACTGGTTTAACCTAGCACTTGTAATACATGTCGAATTCGACTGGGTGCGGGTGAAGTTGGACGCGCATCACCTCTTCCATCTTCAGCTCGATGTAGCTGTCGATGAAGTCGTCATCCATCACCCCGCCCTTCTTGAGGAAGGCGCGGTCCTTG
>JANYFU010000327.1 GCA_025359665.1 Caulobacteraceae bacterium | reverse complement strand
GTCGGGATAGCGGGGCCCGGGATGGCGACCGCGGCGCCCCAGCTCGGCAGCCCGGTCAAGACGCTGTTCTGGACCGCCAGCGTCACACCTTGCGACAAGACCCTGAAGTTCGATCCCGGCGCATTCCGCGACATTCTCGCCTGGTACAAGCATTGCGGCGCCGACGGTGTGGTGGTGCTGGGCACCAGCGGTGAATTCCCGTCGTTCTCAATGGCCGAGCGCAAGCTGATCGCCGAGACGGCGCTGAAGGACAAGATCGGGCTGAACATCATCATCGGGCCGGGCACGCCCAATTTCCCTGAGACTCTCGAGTTATCGCAACACGCCGCCGACCATGGCGCCGACGGCCTGCTGGTCATCCCGCCATTCTATTACAACAATCCCGGAACCGGGCCTCTGACCCGCTACTATTCGATGCTGTTCGATCAGGTGCGAATTCCGATCAATCTCTACCACATACCGGGAACCAGCGAGGCGTCGATCTCGATCGAGCTGCTGCACAATCTTGAGCACTATCCCAACCTGGCCGGCATCAAGGATTCCACGGGCAACGTGGCCGGCTACGCCGAGTTCGTGCGCGGCTTCCCGGCGCTGAACATGCGCACTGGAACCGGCAGCAATCTGGAGCACGCCCTCGACCACGGCATGGGCGCCATCCTCGCCGAAGGCAACGTGTTCACCCGGATGTGCGCCGACATCTTCACCGCGTTCCGGGCCGGCAAGGACTACAAGGTTCCGCTGGAGCGGATGCGGGCCGCCGAGCGGATGATGCGCGCCGCCGACACCGGCATCGATTCCTACGGGCCAATGAAATATGCGGTCGGCCTGGAGATGGGCGGCCCCCAGACCTATCAGCGACCGCCCAATCCCGACGTCACCGACTCACAGAAGGCCGCGATCCGCGAGACGCTGGCGAAGATCAAGGACATGGCGTGAAGCCGGACCGAGGAGGGATCGCGACGATGAAGACCCTGATCGCTCTTGGGCTCGTCGTGGGATTGGTTGCCGGCCCGGCGCTCGCCGCCAGCGCGCCACCGGCCAATGTCGACTGGCCGACCTACGCCGCCGATCTGGCTGGGAGCCGCTATCGGCCGCTGGACCAAATCAACGCCGCCAACTTCAGCAATCTGGAGGTGGCCTGGCGGTTCAAGACCGACGCCCTGGGCACCCGGCCGGAGTATAAGCTCGAAGGCACTCCGCTGGAGGTCGACGGGGTGATCTACGCCACCGCCGGCACGCGCCGGGCCGTGGTGGCCCTCGACGCGGTGACCGGCGAATTGCTCTGGGTGCATGGCGAGAAGGAGGGCGCGCGGGGCGCCGCCTCGCCACGACAGCTTTCCGGCCGCGGAGTCGCCTACTGGTCGGACGGCAGAGAGAAGCGGATTCTCTACGTCACCCAGGGCTACCGGCTGGTGTCGCTCGACGCCCATACCGGCCAGCGCGTGGCCTCTTTCGGTGACGCCGGCGAGGTCGACCTGAAAAAAGACTGGGACCAGGAAGTCTGGCCCGATCTCACCACCGGCGAGGCTGGCCTGCATGCGACTCCGCTGGTCGTCAATGACACCGTAGTGGTTGGCGCGGCGTTCCGCGAGGGTTTCACGCCGGCGCGGATGAACAACAACAAGGGCTATGTGCGCGCCTTCGACGTGCGCACCGGCAAGCGCCTGTGGACCTTCCACAATATCCCGAAGAAGGGTGAGTTCGGCTACGACACGTGGCTCAATGGCTCGGCAGACACCACCGGCAACACTGGTGTCTGGACACAGATGACCGCCGACCCGGCCCTCAATCTCGTCTATCTGCCGGTCGAATCCCCGACCAGCGACTTCTACGGCGGCCAGCGGCCGGGTCCAGGCCTGTTCGGCAACTCCCTGGTGGCGGTCGACCTGACTACTGGCCAGCGCAAGTGGCACGAACAGCAGATCCATCATGAGATCTGGGACTATGACAACTCCTCCGCGCCCTTGCTGATCGACGTCAACGTAGCGGGCAAGCCGGTGAAGGCGGTCGCCATGCCGTCCAAGCAGGGTTTTCTCTACGTCTATGACCGCGCCACCGGCCAGCCGGTCTGGCCGATCCCCGAGCGCAAGGTCCCCAAAGGCGACGTGCCCGGCGAATGGTATGCGCCGACCCAGCCAATCCCTTCCAAGCCGCCGCAGTACGCCCGCAACGGCGTCGCCGAAAGCGACCTGATCGACTTCACCCCGGCCCTGCACGCCAAGGCGCTCGAACTGGTCAAGGACTACAAGCTGGGACCCGTCTATACGCCGCCGGTGCTCAGCCAGTCGCCAGGCCCCCTCGGTGTGCTCAACATGTCGGCCAACGGCGGCACCAACTGGCCGGGCGGGGCCTTCGACCCCGAGAGCCACATCGCCTACCTGTTCGCCTGCAACTCCTGCCTGGAGGCGATCGGTCTGGTGCCGGGTCCTAAGGAAATGACCGACATTCACTATGTCGTCGGGGTGGCCGGAGAGACGCCGCGGATGATCAAGGGGCCAGGCGAGAGCGTCGGCGCCGATTCGCCGCCGCCGCCCAAGCATCCGGGACCCAGCGGCTACCGCACCCTGGAGGTCGACGGCCTGCCGCTGGTCAAGCCGCCCTACGGGACCATTACCGCGATGGATCTCGATAGGGGCGACATGCTCTGGCAGATCCCGCACGGCGAAACGCCAGACCTGTTGCGCCATCACCCGGCGCTCAAGGGCGTCACTCTGCCGCGCACCGGCCAGGGCAGCTACGGTGTCGGGGTGCTGGTGACCAAGACCTTGGTCATCGCCGGCGATCCCCAGGTCACCACCACCGACGACCATCCCCGCGGCGCCATGCTGCGCGCCTATGACAAGAAGACCGGCAAGGAGGTCGGGTCGGTGTGGATGCCGGCGCCCCAGAGCGGCTCGCCGATGACCTATGAGATCGACGGCAAGCAGTATCTGGTGGTCGCCATCAGCGGCGGAAACTATAGCGGCGAATACGTCGCTTTCACCCTGCCCTCGGCCGAATGACGGGGCGCTTCTTGCGGCCCGCTTCCGGGCGGGCCCTGGCTGCGTTCGCCTTGGCGGCGCTCGTCCTGGCCGCGGGCGAGGAGGGCGGGCGCAGCGTTTGGGGCGGTGTCTACACCGAGGCCCAGGCGACGCGGGGCGCCGAGGCCTACCAGGCCAATTGCCAGAGCTGTCACGGCGCGCAGCTCACCGGCCAGGGCGAAGCAAAGCCGCTCAGCGGGGCGTCGTTCCTCTCCGGTTGGAACGGCCTCAGCGTCGGCGATCTGTTCGAGCGCATACGTTCGACCATGCCCATGACCGCACCCAAGTCGCTGCCGCGCGACACCTACGCCGACATCCTGGCCTATCTGCTGAAGTTCAACGGTTTCCCGGCCGGGATGGGTGAGCTTCCTGGCCGCGCCGAGCGGCTCGCCGACATCCGCTTCGACGCGTTCAGAACCTCGGGCCTTGGCCTGGCCGGCGCGCGCGCGGTGACGGCGCCGGCGCCTGACGCGGGACCCAACGGAGCGCCCAATCCCTATGTCGCCGACGCGGGCTTCCTGAAGCCACCGCCAGGGCGGACCCTGGGGTCTTCCAGCGGCGTGGCCGTCGACAGTCGAGGCCATGTCTGGCTGGCCGACCGCTGCAGCGCCAACAGCTGCGAGGCCAGCGGCCTCGATCCGATCATGGAGTTCGCCGCCGACGGCGCGTTCATCAAGGCGTTCGGACGCGGCCTGTTCCTGTTCCCCCACGGCCTGTTCATCGACGCCCAGGACCATGTCTGGGTGACCGACGCCCAGTCGCGCGCCGGCAAGGGCGCGCAGGTGTTCGAGTTCGACCAGAACGGCGCGGTGATGCGGGCGCTCGGCAAGCCGGGGGTTTCCGTGGCGGGGCAGGACACCTTCGCCGAACCCAGCGCCGTCCTGGTCGCGCGGGACGGGACGGTCTTCGTCGCCGACGGCCATACCCAGGGCAAGGATCCGGCCCGGATCGTCAAGTTCGACGCCCGGGGCCGGTTCCTCAAGCAATGGGGCGTTCGAGGCGCCGCGCCTGGCCAGATGGAGGTGCCCCATGCCCTGGCCATGGATTCCGGCGGCCGCCTGTTCGTCGCCGACCGCTGGAACAATCGTGTGCAGATCTTCGACCAGGAAGGCGGACTGCTGGCGACCTGGCCGCAGTTCGGCCGACCCAGCGGCCTCTATATCGACCGGACCGGCACGCTCTATGCAACTGATTCCGAGTCCCGCCAGCCCGAGGGCTATGGCCATCACCCGGGCTGGCGGCGCGGCATCTGGATCGGCTCCGCCCGCACCGGCGTCGTCACCGGCTTCATCCCCGACCTGGCGCCCGACCCCGACAAGCAAGCCACCAGCGGCGCCGAGGGAATCTGGGTCGATCGCCAGGGCCGAATCTACGCCTCGAGGGTACTGGAAAAAGGCGTCGTTCGCTATTCGAAGAAGCCGTGAGCCGGTCAGGCCGATGGCAGCCGGCCGCCCGTCGCCTCCACGTGCGCTCGCCGGATGGCGTCGCAACCCGCAATGCCGTAATATCGTCGGGCCGTGGCCGCCAGCGCCTCGATCGACGGGATGCGGGCCGCCGCCGGATAGGGGCAGGGATCGGACAGGCTCGCCCACATCACGCTTAGCAGCGCCACTTCGGGCAGCGGGTGTTCTCCATAGAAGACGCTCTCCCACGCGGTGTCTTCCAGCGGGTCGCGCCACCCCTTGCGGTGGGTCATGTGATAGCTGCGGGCGCCGTCGGCCGGCGCCATGCGAAGGCCCGACCGGCACAGGCGAAGGGCCAGTTCGCGGTGTTCGTTGATTGACAGCGATGGATTGAATCCGCCGCCCGCGAGAAAGGCCCGCCGGCTCACCGACTGGTTCGAGCCTGACGCGGCGGCCCAAAGCGCGGGGCAGTCCGGCTGCCGTCTGAGTGCGTCCATCTCAAGTTCATACAGCCGCCGTGGCCCGGCTCCAGGATAGATCCCAGGCTGGGCCCGGCGATCGATCGCGGGGAAGTCCCGCGCGATCTCCTCTCGCGTGACGATCAGGCGGCGCATCTCGGCCGCGGACATCGCTTCGACGCGAGCCTCCTCGCCGGGCATCGGCGATCCCGTCTGGGGATCCTTGAACAGCCGGGTCTGCCGGAGATGAAAAGTCTCTCCCCGCGCCACGATTGCGGGACCCGCCCCGTGAGCGGCGAGATGCCGGGCCACGAAGTCCGGCCCGGCCAGGGTGTCGCCGTCGAGGAAGATCAGGATGTCGCCGCTGGCCCGCGACGCACCGGCGTTCGCGGCCGCCGATCTCCCGAGCGGCGAGATGTGATGTACGCCGACGATGGTCGCCGTTTGCGCGGCGTGGGCGATCACGGCCTCGGTGTCGTCGGTCGAGCCGTCGTTGACCACCACCACTTCGGCCGCCTGCGATTGCCTGGCCAGCGACGCCAGGGTCAGGGCCAGGCGCGGCGCCTCGTCCTTGGATCGCACAATCAGGCTCGCTCGCATCGCCCAGACCCCGCCCCGCCCCGCCCCGCCCCGCCCCCATCTGGACATATCGGCGGCTCGACGCCACAACAATTCGCCCGCGAATGGAGGCGGCGTCCGCCCTTGGTTCCGAAGGAATGATGAAGCCGCCGATTGCCGACCCGATCAGGCCCCCGACGCCGTCCGAGCAAGGATATCGCCGCGTCGCCGAACCCCTGGTCCTGGATCTGTTGGCGGTGTCGGCCTGGGCGGTCGAACTGGATGCGGGGCGGAGATCGGAGGCGATCGGCGGGGCCGCCCGGTGGCTTGAAGCGGCGGTTTCGGCGGGTCTCGGTTTCCGCAGCGACGCCGCGAACGCGCGATTTTTCGATCCCGTGGAAGTCGATCAGTTCCTCGGCTGGCTGGCGACCGTCGGCCCGGATCGCGACTGGCTTGATCGATTGTACGCGACCAACGCCGCCGTGGTGGCCGAGAACCGATCGGCCGCCGCCGCCGCGCCATCCGATGCGCCCGCCGGCTCGGCGAGATACCGCGTGGGCCTTCGCCGGACCTTCGACCTGGCCCGCTTCGAACCAGGCGCCCAGGTGCGCCTTCGCCTGCCCTTACCCCTTCACTGTGAATTTCATCCGGATTTTTCGATCGCGGTGACACCGCCCACGGCCGGCGACGCTGATATTTCCGTCACCGAAGGCCGCCTGGAAGCCCGGTTGCGGGTCACGGAAGACCCTCTGGTGACGATCGGCGTCGATATCGACCTGACGGCCAGGTTGCCCGTCGAGCGAAGCGACGCGGGCGGCCTCGATCCCCGCTTGGCGGAGGCCCATCTGCGTCAGGTCGAGGGCCTGATCAGGGTCACGCCGCGGATCGAGGCGCTCGCCGACCAGCTCGGAGGCGGTCTGGACCCCCTGGGCGCGGTGACGGCGTTCTGGGTTTACCTGCAGGGGGCGGTTCGCTTCCAGTTTGTCGGATATGAATCCGTGCCCCTGGAGGCGCCGGGAGACTGGGTTCTCGACAACGGGTTCAGTGATTGCCTGCTCTGCTCGGCCCTGCTGGTTTCGCTTTGCCGGGCGCGGGGCATACCCGCGCGCCTGGTCAATGGCTTCTCGCTCTTTCGTCTCTGTCCCTCCGGCCATAGCTGGGCCGAGATCTGGATCGACGGCCGTGGTTGGTTGCCGCTCGACGTCCTGCATCGCGAGCGGCACGAGCCGCTCGAGGTCCAGGGCATGGACTGGTGGACCCATGTGGCGAGACGCCAGGAATATCGGATGGTGACCGAACGGCTTCCGCTGGCCTTCACCGGGCCGATGAGCGTCCGCATGCCCCCGGCCTGGCGGATGCTTCATGGTCCGGCCGAGGGGGGCCTGACGACCACCTACATCGACCTTTCCGACGGCTCGCTGATCTACCATGACCAGACAACAGCGCTACGGATCGGCTAAGGCGCGAAAGGGGGCCAACCCGCATGCTGCTCGACTTGAAGATGCCCCTGGTGATGCCCGACATGCCGGGCGCGCGCATCGAGGCGATCTACGCCACGGTGGGTCAGGCGGTCGCGATCGGCGGCAAGCTCTGCGACATCAGTGTCGACCTGGCCGGCGCTTTCGCGCAGAACTGCCCGCCGATTTCCTACTACCGTTTGGTTTCGCGCGAGCGGGCCTGGCTTCGCCGCGCCATGGTCGTGGGTGGCGACCTGCTGGCTCCGGCCGGGATCCTGGCGTGGTTCTCCACCGAGGCGGATGAACCGCTGGAGGGTCCGGCGGCGAGGCCGATGCGAGTCACCACGGCCGGCATTCTCTGGCACCCGGCCATGTGGTCGGCGACGTCCTCCGCGTGATTATCAGCCTCCGGCTTGGGCCTCTGGGAGGCGGCGCGCTGTTGGTGCGGCGGTCGGGGATGCATTGGCTTCGCGAGGACGGCGCCCTCTGCCGGCCCGGCGAGGTCGTCGCCTATTGCGATCTCAGCGTCGAGCCGGCCCGGTTCCCAGGCCTGGCCGCGCAGCCGTTCGCGGGCGAACGAACCTTGCAGGTCGCCCTCGCGCCGCGTGTCGCCGGACGCCTGCGCATCGACCCGTCCAGTTCGGCCGGCGGCCTGCTGGACACCCTCGGCGTATATGGATGGTCGGCCGGCGATGTGATCGCCACGCTCGAGGCGTCACCCGCCGATCTGGCCGAGGCGGGTCTGGAGGCGGAGACCTTTCGGCTTCTGATGCTCGCGGGACGCCGGATGACCTGGATCGTCGATGTCGCCGCCGGCCTGCTCCCGGGCTGGAACAGTCGAGCCCGCGCCTGGTGGGCCGACGGTGATGAGCCAGGCCCAACCCTGCTCTGCCTGGGCGTCTGCGACGCGTCCGGCATCATCCGCGGTGATCTGTCGGGGTTCGTGGAGATGTTCGAGGCGACCCCGTTTCCGGCCCAGATGGCGCATGTGAACGAACATCCGCTGGTTCCGTGCGCCCCGTACCTGCTCGAACAATTCCTGCGGACGCCGGCGCAGTACGAGGCGATCGCCGCCGATATCACCCGCGCGCTTGGCCAGGGCGCGGCGGTTCCGGCGGCCGACGATCTTGTCTTTGCCGCCGCCCTGCTTACCCATCTGGGGCAATCGCCGCTGCGCGATAGTTACGAGGCGCTGACGCCGACGGGCCTCTGTCGCCGTGGGCCGGCCGAGGCCGTGCTGCTGTCCCTCGCCGCCGAATCACGCTCGCTGCTGCGTCACAAGACGCTGGGCTACAGCCTTCTGATCTACAGCCACGACAGGCTTGCGGCGGGCGCGGCGATGCGGCGCTGGCTGGAATCGGCGTTCGAACCGGTTCGCCGCAGCCTCCGCGACATTCGCGACGACTATGCCCGCCTGTTCGACACCATCGGCGCCGCCACCGGCACGCGGTTTCTTGTGCTCAACGAGATGTCGTCGTCCGGGCGAGAAGACATCTCAAGCTATGCCCCTTTCGATGCGCCTCTGGGGGACGTACTGGCCAACGTCGCCGCTAAGGACGCCAACCTGATGTTGCATGACCTTGCCGAAACGCGTGACTTCCACATCGTCGATGTCGACGCGGCCGCCGCCGAGCTCGGTGGCGGCGCGCATGTCCCAGACGGCATTCATCAGAGCGCCATGCTCCAGGCCCGCCTGCGTGGCGATATTCTCGATATCCTCGCCAGGCTGTGAGCGCCCGGGAGCCTCAATCGATCACAAAGTCCACCATCAGGTCCGCGGCGGCTTCGATGTCATCGGGCGCCGGCTCGTCTTCCCTGTCGCTGAACACCGCGAGCGGAACGCCGATCCGGGCCCATTCGCCGGCTTCCGCCAGCACGCGCCGCAACACGCCCGGCTGACCGGCTCTCACCTCGACGAGGGCCTTGTGAGTCTCGAGTTCGACGATCAGATCGCCGATTTCGAACCGCGCGCCGTGGGCGCCGTGCCATTCCAGCACGCGAATCTCGCCGACATCGGGGGCGACCGCCTGAAGGCTCACCTTGTAGATCACCGCTTGGTCCCTCCCCCGGCGCCCTGTGCGGGCGCATCACAGACAACGCCAGCCACCCGGTCAACCACATAGCGCCCGGGCCGCCGAACACACCCGGCCCGCATCAGGGATGCAGGCGGCTTCCAGCACGGGGTTGAACGACACGGGCGCGGCAAGAGCCCCAAGCCTCGCCATCGGCACGGCTCCGAACGACTCGCGCATCCGCGCCGCCACCTCGGCTCCGACCCCGCATGTGACCTGTCCCTCTTCGACGGTCAGCAACCGTCGGGTTCGGCCCACCGACGCCGACAGCGTGGTCACGTCCAGAGGCGAAAGGGTGCGCAGGTCGACGACTTCGCACGACAAGCCCTCGCCGGCCAGGACGTCTACCGCCTCCAGGACCACTCCGGTCATGTATCCGTGCGTGGCGATCGTCAGGTCGGACCCGGCGCGACGAATGCAGGCTTGGCCGATCGGGGTGAGAATCTCGTCGCGCGGGGCCTCGCCGGCCGAGGGGAACAGTCGCTTGTGGTCGACATAGACCACCGGCCCCTCCTCGCGCAGCGCCGCCTTCATCAACCCGTAAGCATCCGCCACCGTCGATGGCGCCACCACCTTGAGGCCCGGCACGCTCATCAGCCAGGCTTCGATACATTGGGAATGGGCCACGCCCTGCCCCTTGGCGCCGGCGGTGGTCTTGATCACCACCGGAGCCGTCATGCGCCCGCCGGTCTTGTAGCGCAGCTTGGCGCCGTAGTTCACCAGCGGGTCGAGGCCCAGCATCATGAAATCCATGTAGGTGATGCTGACCAGGGGACGCAGCCCCGCCGCCGCCGCGCCGACGCCCAGGCCCACCATGGCCGCTTCGGCCACCGGGGTGTCGCGCACCCGGGCGCCCCCGAACTCGCCGAACAGGCCGCTGAATTCCCGGTAGGAGCCGCCGAACGCCCCGACATCCTGGCCCATTACGATAACGCGCGGGTCGCGGCGCATCTCCTCGCCAACCGACCGGGCGATGGCTTCGCGGAAGAACAGTCGCAGGGGGGAGAGAGACGGCTCACCAGACATCGGTAAGAGCCTCGCCCGGCGCGGGAAACGGCGAAGCCTCGGCAAAGGCGATGGCGTCCGCCACCGCCAGATCGATCTCGCGCCGAAGCCCCGCGACGACCCCTTCGTCGATCTCACCGCGCGCCATCAGCGCGCCCTGGAAGCGCTGTATCGGGCAGCGGGTGCGCATTTTCGCCAGAACGTCGCGGTCGCGCGTCTCCCGGGCGCTCGTGGAGTGGCTGGCGAAGCGCAGTGACTCCAGCTCGAGGAACGCCGGTCCCTCGCCGGCCCGAACGCCGCGCGCCGCGTCCGCCGCGGCGTCCGCCACGGCTTCCAGGCTCATGCCGTCTACTGTCCGCGCCGGCATGCCGTAGGCCCGGGCGAGATCCGACAGCACTTTCGGCGCCAGAACGGCGCTACGCGGCGTAGAGACGGACAACTGGTTGTTGTTGCAGACGAAGAGCAGCGGCAGTCGCCAGATGGCGGCGATATTGAGGGTTTCGTGAAGAACCCCGGCGCCGAACGCGCCATCACCGAACATCACCGCGACGATTCCCGGCGCGCCGAGCACTTGGCGAGACAGAGCCACGCCGGCGGCGATGGAGAGGTTGCCGCCGACCACGGCATGGGCGCCGAAGAAGCCCACCCCAGGATCGGCGACATGGCCACGGCCGCCCTTGCCCCGGTTGGTTCCCTCCGTCCGGCCGAGCAGTTCAGCCATCAGCCGGCCGGGATCCACGCCTCGCGCCAGCGCCGCGCCGATCGATCGCCCGCCGCTGAGCAACTGATCGTCGCTCTCCAGCGCGGCGCAAAGTCCGACCGACACCGCCTCCTCGCCGGTCGAGAGCAACTGAAACCCATGGTCGGGGCGTCTGGCCAGAGCCTCCTCGAAGGCCCGGATCAGCATCATCTTCCGCAGTAGCGCGACGGCGTCTGGCATGGCCGCGCCTAAGTGGCCTTGCGACCGGGACGACGCGCCAGTTGGGCCAGTCCCGTGATCACGAACCGCGTCACATAGCGCGGACCTCGACGGTTGAGAGCGCGCGACAGCCGACGCCAAAGGTCGCGCAAGGGGATCCGCCCGCTGACGACCTCGCGCACATAGAGCCCGGCGGTCCACTCGTTGGCGGTGATCCGTTCAGCGTGCTGGATGCGTCGCCCGGCGGTCACCATGGCGGCCGGCGCGCCAATGAGGGGTCCGGGCGAGGCCCCAGCCATCCATGGCGACCGGGCGGCGAGACGCCGCTGGGCCGCATCGAGCGTCTCGAAGGCGACGAAATCATCGAAGCCATTGGCCAGGAGGGTAGTGGCGATGCAGTGGGCGGCGACTCGCCGCGCCGCTTCGCCGCCGAGGCGACAGTCGGTGTCCAGGGTCCGCGCGCCGATATCCGCCAGGGTGCGGTCGAGGTCGATCACCAGAACGCCGGTCTCGTGCGACAGGTCGGCGACCAGCCGGTTCAGCCGGCGGATTCGTTCACGTCGCCGGTCCGCCTCCGGCCGGTCGTCCGTAATGGGCGGTACGCGCAGGACCGTGCAGACATAGAGCGAACCGGCCACCTGGCCGGAAAGATCGCGGTAAAGCGCTCGCAGGCGCGCCTCCGCCAGCGGCCAGGCTTCGTCCATGCTCATGGCCTCGCCAAGCATCGATGTGATCAGTAGATCAACAGATCTGGCTGAACCAGCACCGGCGTCGTCAACCGAGATGACTGGCCCGTCCGCCTCCGCGAGACACCCGCCCAGCATGTCAGCCGCCTGGCGGATCGCGGCGGCCTCGAATTCGCCGACCCCCGCTCCTGCTCCGATGCTGACCCGCCCCCGCACTACGCCGGCCCGCCGTCCAACAGGCCCAGGTCGTCGAGGATGCGGACCACCTCGGCGGCGACGAGCGCGTAGCCTTCACGCGTCAGGTGGTAGACGTCGAGCTTGGTTCGATCAGCCCCCGCTTGCGCAACGACACGGTCGACATCGACGATGGAGACGCCCGTCCTCGCGGAGAGATCGGTCAGGGCGGTGTTGAAGCGTCTTATCCGGGCCGAGAACGTCTCGTCCAAGCCCGCGAAACAGTGGACATTGTCGCCGGGAATGATCGCGGAGAGATTGTAGATCAGGATCGGCGCGTCGGTTGACTTCCGGATGCGCCCGATCAGGCGCTCGAAATGAGACATCGACGCCTCCGGCTCGAGACGGGCTTGCCTGACGAAGTCGCGCTCGAGCCAGGCCCTGTCGGCCGCCGGCCAGTCCTCGCAATCCCCGGCCAACAAGGCAAAGCCTCGCTTTCTATGTCGATAGAGGCTGGAGACCAGGACGTCGGTCAGGGTCGACAGCACGATCGCATCGGCGTCGGTGGCGAACAGCGCCGCGCTGAACTGGCTGGCGATGGGAAACGATCCCAACAGGTGATCGATGCCGGCCGCCTCGACTGGGGGCGCCCCGTCGGCCTCGATCATCGCGTCCGATCGCGATGCGGTCTCGTGCCTGACGCGGACCGTCACCCCCGGATGGGAGGCCTTGAGGATTTCGTTGACGCCGTTCCACTGCACGCCGCCGCCGACCCTGCTCGAGTGCAGGGAATCGTAGACATCGACATTGGCCTTCGCAAAGACGTTCACGCGTCGCATCTAGAGGCGCCGTTGGTTCCCCCGCCGCTACCCCCGCGGCGCTCGCCTCGCAGCCTAGGGGTTTTCGAGCCCTCGCGAAACAGGTTTCCGGTTGGAGGCAGGGGCGCCAGGCAGGCGAGCGCGTCTTTCAGCAGCCTGCTAGTAGGTTTTCGCTTCCTCGAAATACCGGCGGGGGTTTTCGATGACGATGTGGTCGAGGTCTTCCTGGCTCATGCCCATGCGCTTGAGTTCGGGGAAAATGTTCTCGAACAGGTGGGTCATCTTCCAGTTGGGCAGGGTCTTGTTCAGGTCGGCCGGATCGCCGCCGTTGTAGCTGCCCTCCCAGCAATTGACGGTGTCGTGGCTGACCATCACCCGGTCCTTGTGGCCGCAGTCGACCATGGCCTTGAGGTTCTTGATGCGGATCTCGTCGGAGATCATCATCTCCAGGCCGAAGCGATCGAAGCCGACATAGGCGCCCCGGTCGGCCAGGGACTTCTGATAATCGTGGTCGTCGCGGCCGTCGCTGTGGCCGACGATCATGTGCGAGGCCGGCAGGCCCTGGCCCGTGGCGATGTCGATCTGGTCGTGGCCGCAGGAACAGTTCTCGGTGTGCGAGATCAGCGGAACCCCGGTGAACTTGGCGGCCTTGGCCGCGGCGGTCAGCACCTTGCGCTCATAGTCGGAGACCAGGCCCTCGCCGGTGGCGATCTTGATCACCCCGCAGCGGATACCGGTGGCGTCGACGCCGTCCTCGATCTCCTTCTGGAAGCACTCGGCGATCTGATCGACCGTCAGGGCGTTGAACGTGTAGGGAATGCCCATCGATTCCACATAGGCGCCGGTCGCGCAGATCAGGCTGATGCCGCTCTTCTGCGAGACCTCGGCGATCACCTCCACATTGCGGCCCAGGTCCATCGGGCAGGGATCGATGACCGTGCGCACCCCATAGGCGTGCAACTGCTGGAAGGCGTCGACACAGCGGGCCACGGCCTCGCGGCGGTTGAAGGCCGGCATGCGGGCGTCCATGAACCAGCCGGGAAAGCCGACCAGCACATGTTCATGGATCAGCGTGCGCCCCAGATCCTCGGGTTTCACCTTGCCCTGAACGGTGTTCACCTGTGTGACCACGATTGTCTCTCCCATGTTGCGCGCGGCCCGCGTCGAGGCCGGAACTTGGATGGGTTGTCGGCGGAGCGACGTTTGGCGTCAAGCCTAACCGAGCCCCACTCAGGCGGCGGCGATGGGGTTTGCCACCTCAACCTGTTCGCTGGACGAGCGTCCGCAGTTCGATCCGTTCCCAGAGGTCGTCCGGCACGACTCTCAAGTCCTGCCTCCAGAGGGATAGATCTGGTTCCGGCGACTGGCCCATGCACCGAAGATAGAGCAACGTGCGGGCGCGACCAGCCGAAAAGGCCGGGCGCCGATCCGGCCCCGAAAGGAAATCATGCTGATCATCCACCACCTCGGCGTCTCGCAATCGGATCGCATCGTCTGGCTGATGGAAGAGCTAGGCTTGCCCTACGAGATGGTCTGGCACCGGCGCGGCCCCGATGGCCTGGCGCCGGCGTCGTATCTCGCGCTGCATCCGGCGGCGACCGCGCCCGTGGTTCAGGATGGGGACAGGGTGCTCTGCGAGTCGGCGGCCATTGTCGAATACCTGTGCCACAAATACGCTGGCGGGCGGCTGACGGTCCCACCGGACCAGCCCAACTACTACGACTACGTCTACTGGATGCACTTCAACAACAATGTGCTGGGGATGTTCTTTTCCAGGCTGGCGCTGGGTGAACAGACCGATGGAACGGTTGCGAAGTTCGTGCACAGACGCGAAGACGGCTACGCACGGCTGGTGGAACAGACTCTGGCGGCGACGCCGTTTCTGGCAGGCTCCGAATTCACCTGCGCCGACATCATGAG
>JANYFU010000324.1 GCA_025359665.1 Caulobacteraceae bacterium | reverse complement strand
GCAGCTGGCGGAGCTCGGCGATCGGCTGGAGGCGGCGCTGCCTTTCTATGCCGGCCTGTGCGGTCGAACCCTGGCGCGCGCTCACGCCCGGGCCGGCGATCCGGCCCTGATCTCCGGCTACCTGGGCAAAGGCGCGGCCTTTGACGAGGCGGTCGCCGACTTCGCCGTCGCCTACGCCGCTCAGACCGAGGACGACTGGCGGGCCTTCAAGGCGGCGATCAAGGCCGGTCGGATCGTCTCTGGCGCCAGCGGAACACCTTAAAGAATGCCCTTGGCGGTCAGCGTGGCGATCTCGTCGTTGGTCAGCCCCAGCATTCCGCCCCAGATCTCGGCGTTGTCCTGGCCCACGGTCTGGGGGGCGATGGAGCGGACGGCGCCGGGGGTTCGGGAGAGTTTGGGGAACACGTTCTGCATCGCCACTTCACCCCAACGCGGATGAGGCATTCTGACGATCGCCTCGCGGGCCGCGAAATGCGGGTCTTCGAGCATCTCGGGGGCGCGGTAGACCTTGCCGGCCGGTACGCCGTTTTCGATCAACAACGACTCCACTTCCGCGATATCGCGGGTCCGGGTCCAGTCGTTGATCAGGACGTCCAGTTCGGCCTGGTTGGCGCCTCTGGCGGCGTGGGTGGCGTAGCGCGGATCGTCGGCCAGTTCTGGGCGGTCCATGGCGCGGCAAAGGCGCCGGAAGATGCCGTCCTGATTGGCGCCGATCAGATAATCGCCATCCCGGCATGCATAGACGTTCGAGGGCGCGATGCCGGGCAGGAAAGCGCCGGAGCGTTCGCGGGTCATGCCGGCGATGGTGTATTCCGGGATCAGGCTCTCCATCACCTGAAGCACGGCTTCGTAAAGGGCCGAATCGACGATCTGACCCAGGCCCGTGCGCTCGCGCTCGTGCAGCGCCGACAGGGCCCCCAGGCAGCCATAGGTAGCGGCTAGCGAGTCGCCGATCGAGACTCCCATACGCGAGGGCGGCCTGTCCGGCTCGCCGACGATATGCCGCCAGCCGCCCATCGCCTCGCCGATCAGGCCGAAGCTGGTGCGCTCGGCGTAAGGACCGGTCTGGCCGTAGCCGGACATGCGCACGACGATCAGGCGCGGATTGTCGGCCATCAGGCTCTCTGGCGACAGATTCCAGCCCTCCAGGGTTCCCGGCCGGAAGTTCTCGATCAGGATGTCGGCCGTGGCGATCAGCCGCCGCGCGAGCGCCTGACCCTCGGGCGCGCGCAGATTGAGCGAAGCGGATTGCTTGTTGCGGGCGATCACTTCCCACCACACCGGCTGACCACGACCCCACTGCCGCATGGGATCGCCGGCGCCGGGCGGCTCGAGCTTGATAACCCGCGCGCCCATGTCGCCCATCAGTTGGCCACAGAATGGTCCGGCGATCAGCTGACCCATCTCCACGACCCTCAGATCGGCGAGAGGGCCCGTGGAGGCTGGTATGGTCATGCTCGTCGGGCGCTCCGGACGTCGGGTTGGATCATGCGGCCGAAGCCGAGTCTCCATATAGCTCGTCGTGAGCGAGGTTTTCACTGAGTTTCGCCAGCACGCGGCGCAGGGTGGCCATGTCTTCAGGGTCTATGCCGCGGGTGGCTATATCGTTCACCTCCGCGACGCTCGACATCATTTCCGTCCGTAGGGCGTGTCCCTTGGGAGTCAGGAAGATATGGATCTTGCGTCTGTCCTCACGGCTCGGCTCGCGGCGGACGAGGCCGCTTTTTTCGAGGGAATTGAGCGCCGAGACGGTGGTGGGCTCCTGCATGCCGACCCGCCGGGAGAGTTCCCTCTGACTCATGCCTTCCTGATTCCATAGCACCCGCAAAAACGGCCACTGACCGGACGAGATACCCGCCAGCTGGGTGCGACGCTCCAACTGCCGGGAAAACGCCCGATGAGCGATGCGGGTCAGATAGCCCAGGCTGTTGGCGGGATCGTCATAGAAATCCGTCGGCGGAAAGCTGTTCGAATTGGCGGGCATCGAGGTTCCAGATCGAAACGTGGCGGCGCCGGTCGATGCAACGAGAAGCCGGAAGGACCGACGCCAAGGATTATCATCGTTTACGTAGCCTAGACCTGGGCGGACCACCACTCTTTGACGGGCAAGAATAAAAAAATGGCATGGACCCTGCCACCGCAACAGGCGGTCAAACCCATCCGAGCCTGGGAAGTGGACAGAGGCGCCCAGAGGCGCCGGCGCGCGGCGGTTTACTCCGCCGGAATAAGGACGGATTGGGCCGCCGGCGCGTGGCCGGTGATCAGGCCTTCCGCCTTGGTTCCATCGGCGGTCATCGGGTCGTGGGCCACGTCGGAGGCGTCGAAAACCTTGGTCCAGGAGGCGAACTCCAGGCAGATGCCGTCGGGGTCGAAGAAATACACCGATCGCACGAATACACCCGGGGTGACCGTCCGGCTGACCTGCATGGGCGAATCGTCGTGGTTGAGCACCGGACTGACCACGACGCCCTTGGCCTGGAGCCGCGCGACATAGTCATCGAACTTCTCGGCCGGAACGTTGAACGCGATGTGGTTCATCGATCCGTGGGCGGTGATCATCGATCCCTGAGTGGGCAGGGACTGGGGACTGGCGATTCCCGGCGACGCTTCGGGCGCGCCCGGAAACCAGAAGAAGGCCAGGGAGTCGCCGTTGCCAATATCGAAAAAGAAATGCTGGCCCATACCGCCCGGCAGGTCGATGGTCTTGGTCAGCGGCATGCCAAGGACGTCGCGATAGAACTTCACCGTTTCGGCCATGTCCTTGCAGACCAGGGCTAGGTGGTTGACGCCCCGGATATCAAACTCGGTGTTTTTGGCCGCCGACATGGTTCGTCTCCCAATGTGAACATTCGTTTTCGAATTGAAGCCCGCGCCGCCGGCCTCGTCAATCGCCTAGGCGTTGGCGGCATGAAGGGACCGGAACCCAGCGAAGGCGAATCCTTCCTCCTCCAAGCGCAGCAACTGGTTGTATTTGGCCATCCGCTCGGATGTGCGCACCGAACCAATCTTGATCTGGCCGCCCGCCACGCCGACCGCCAGATCGGCGATGAACGCGTCTTCGGTTTCGCCGGAGCGCGCTGAGATCACCGTCGCGAAGCCGCCGGCCCATGCGGCGGCGATGGCGTCCAGCGTGCCGCTGAGCGTGCCGTTCTGGTTGATCTTGATCAGAGCGGCGTTGCCGGCGCCTTCGCGAACGCCCCGGTCGATCCGGTCGGCCTGGGTGGCGAACAGGTCATCGCCGACCAGCTGGATGTGGCCCAGCCGTTGGGTCAGCCCAGGCCATGCGGCCCAGTCTTCCTCGCCCAGGCCGTCCTCGATGGAGACAATCGGAAAGCGGGCGGCCCAGTCGGTCAGAAGGTCGATCATCGCCGCCGAGTCCAGAACCCGGCCCGCGCGATGGAAGACGTAGCCGCCCTCGGCGTCCGTGAGCGAGCTGGCGGCGATATCAAGGGCGATGGCGACATCCTCGCCCGGCCGCAGTCCGGCACGTTCGAAGGCCCGGACCATCAGGAGAAGGGCGTCGGCGCCGTCGGCGAACCCCGGCGCCAGGCCCCCCTCATCGGCGAGCAGCGTGGGAAGGCCCGCCTCCTCGCACAGGCTACTGGCGGCGACGCGCACGCGCAGCGTCCACTCCAGGGCTTGGCCATAGGTCGACGCGCCCATCGGGATCATCAGGAAATCCTGCACATCCATGCCGCGCGAGGCATGCAGCCCGCCGCTGAGGATATTGACCATCGGCATGGGGAGAGTCGGCGCCGTCACGCCGGCGAGGTCGGCCAGGCGCCAGTGCAGCGGCTGACCCAGCGCGGTGGCGCTGGCCCGAACGGTGGCCAGGGACACGGCCAATATGGCGTTGGCCCCCAGCCGCGACAGCTCCGGCGTGCCGTCGAGCTCGCGCATCAGGCTGTCCAGGCCCCGCTGGTCCACGGCTCCGTGACCGACCACGGCGGCGCTGATCTCGCCATTCACGGCGGCGACGGCGCCCAGCACGCCGCGGCCCTCGAAACGATCCGGATTGCCGTCGCGGCGTTCGAACGCCTCCGCCGCGCCGCGCGAGGCGCCGGACGGAACCGAGGCCCGGCCGCTGGCGCCGTTGGCCAGGGTGACCTCGGCCTCGACAGTGGGCCGGCCGCGGGAATCCAGGATCTGGCGAGCGAGGACGCTCCGGATGGCTGTCGGGCGCAACGCCATTGTCTCCCCCTGTCTCCTCTCCCGCCAGGCTCTGGCTTCGCGCGCGGCGAGCCTTTAGACCTCACGCCCGCCGCCGCTCCAACCTTTAGCCCAGAAGTCCAACCGCATGCATATAGACGAGGCCCTGACGAAGCGCCGCTCGGCGCGCGCCTTCCGCCCCGACCCCGTATCCCGCGAATTGATGGAGGAAATCCTCCAGATGGCGTCCAAGTCGCCGTCGGGCACCAATATCCAGCCCTGGAAGATTCACGTGGTGGCCGGGGAGGTGAGGGCGCGATTGGAGCGTGAAGTCCTGGCTCACCGCGAAACCGATCCCGCCGACTCCGGCGCCGAATTCCCGCGGACCGGCAAGCGCAAGGAGCCCTACACCTCGCGGATGCGGACGCTGGGCAAGGCCATGTACGGCCTGATCGGCATCCCCAAGGGCGACAAGGAAGCCGGCTGGCGCCAATGGGGCCGCAACTATCGGTTCTTCGACGCGCCGGTCGGCCTGATCCTGACCATCGACAAGGACCTGGACGCGATGAGCTTCGTCGATGTGGGCATGTTCGCCATGGCGATCATGCTGGCCGCCAAGGCTCGGGGGCTGGACACCTGCGCCCAGGGCGCCTGGAACAACTACTGGACGGTGACGCGGCGTGTGCTGAACGTGCCTGACGAAGAGTATATCATCTTCGGCATCTCACTTGGTTATGCCGATGACAGTCACCCGGTGAACACCCTGGTGGCGGAACGCGAACCATTGGAAAGCTTCGCCACATTTCACGGATTTTGAAGCAGCGACAGCCGCGAGTTTAGTGGCCGAACAGCTTAACGACAGCCACGCCGCCCGCGAAGAAAGCAGCTGCTCCGCCGAGCAAGGTAGCCGCGACTTGCCAGAAGGCGAGGTGAAACTCGCGCTGTTTCTTCTGACTGTCGATCAGCAAGTTATCGATGCGGGCGATCTGCTCGCGAATATCGAGATCGGCGGCTGGGTGCGGATCGATAGTGGACATGATCGTATCCTACGCCTTTCTGGGCGACGGGGAAACGCTCA
>JANYFU010000256.1 GCA_025359665.1 Caulobacteraceae bacterium | reverse complement strand
TTCACCGCCGATTCGAACACCGCCAGATCGCTGGCCGGCGAGGTGAAGACCTCATCGCCGTCGACGGTGTCGACCAGGCTGGAAGCCAAGCTGGGGGTTGGGCGGGTGGCGGCGCCGGCCAGGGCGGTGGTCAGGGTGGCGCGATCCTCGGCGATCTCCCGGTCCAGTTCAGCCTGGGTAACGCCATAGGCGACCAGGCGGCGGACCTCGCGCTCGGCGGCGCCGAGGGATTCCTTCCAGCCGGCCGGCGGAGAAACGGTCTCGACCACCGCGATCTTGGCCGAATGGAACAGGTTCTGGAACGAGGCCCCGGCGCCAAGAAACGGCGGATGCTCGCCCCGCGCCAGGGCGCCCAGCCGACGATTGAGCACCGCGAGGCCGAGGAACTCGACCGTCTCCCGGCGTTCCTTGTCGGCGGTGTCGGGCGAGGCGTCATATGGCCGGGCCCAGGCGATCACCGCCCGGGTCGAGGCGCCGGGCTGTTCAACCAGCTTGACCATCACGCCACGCGACTGCACCTGGCCAAGGTCCGGCTCCACGGTCGGCGGCCCCACCGGGCGCCAATCGGCGAACAGCGCCTTGATCCGCGTTTCCACATCGGCCGGGTCAAAGTCGCCGACCGCGATCAGGGTCGTACGCTCGGGGCGATAGTTGGCTTCATAGAAGATCCGAACCAGACTGTCCGGCGCGTTCTTGACGACGTCCACCAAGCCGATGGGAAAGCGCAAGGACGCCAGCTGACCATGCAGGAACAGATCGAGCTGGGCCTTTTCGGCGCGGTAGTCGGGGGTATCGCGCAGGCGTTCTTCCGACAGCACGACGCCGCGCTCGGTCGATAGGGCTTTGTCGTCGAGGGTCAGATTGCCGGCGGTCTCGCGCATCAGCATCAGGCCCGTGCCTAGTGTGTCGGCGTCGCTATGGGGCAGGTCGAGCATATAGACCGTCTGGGTCCAGTCGGTGAAGGCGTTGGTGTCGGGCCCGAAGGCCAGGCCCTTGCGCTGCAGGATCTTGACCATCTGGTCGGCGGCCACGTGGGTCGAGCCGCGGAAGGCCATGTGTTCGAGCACATGGGCCAGGCCCTGTTCGGAATCGTTTTCCTCCAGAGAGCCGGAGCCGACGCGCAGGCGAAGCGAGGTCTGGCCGCCGGGGGTGGCGTTCTTCATGATCGCATAGCGCATGCCGTTTGACAGCACGCCGAACACCACGCCCGGATCGGGAGAGAGATCGCCGCGCGTCTGGGCCCAGGTCGCTGAGGAAGGCGCCGGCGATAAAGTGGCTGGCGAGGCCTGGACCGCACTGGTCAGCAAAAAGGCGAGGACGGCGAGCGAGACGGCGGCGGCGGAACGATTCATAAGCTCTCCGGGCGAAACGCGGTCGATCGCCGCGCGGGTCTACAACGACAAGCCTCTAGGTTTGCACCGAGGCGAAGATAAGGAGAGGACGCCATGAACACCGATCCCAAACCCGCCACATCGGCCACCCTGCGGGCCCACGCGGCGCTGGCCGCGAGCCTGCCGGTCGACACCGGCGAGGATTTCGCCGACGCGCGGCGCGGGTTCATCGACACCGTCGCCGACGGGCGGATCACCGACGCCGAGGGGCGGGTGTTCTGGAACATGGGATCGTTCGCGTTCGAGAACGACAGCGACGGAGAAGCCGCCCTGTGCCCGCCGACCGTCAACCCCAGCCTGTGGCGGCAGGCGCGGCTGAACCTGATCCACGGCCTGTTCGAGGTAACGCCCGGCGTCTATCAGGTGCGCGGCTTCGACATCTCCAACATCACCTTCATCGAGGGTCAGGCCGGCTACATCGTCATCGATCCGCTGATCTCCTCGGAAACGGCGGCGGCGGCCCTGGCCCTGCTGCGGCGCCATCGCGGCGACAAGCCGGTGACGGCGGTGATATACACCCACAGCCACGTCGACCACTATGGCGGCGTGCGCGGCGTGATCAGCGACGCCGACATCGAGGCCGGTCTGACCATCATCGCGCCGGAGGGCTTCCTGGAAGCGGCGGTGGCCGAGAACGTATTGGCCGGCAATGTGATGAATCGTCGGGCGACATATATGTACGGGGCGTTGCTGCCGCGCGACGCCACCGGCCATGTGGATTCGGGCCTGGGAAAGACCGTGTCGATGGGCTCGGTCAGTCTGGTCCCGCCGACGGTAAGCATCGCGAAGACCGGCGAGCGGTTGACCGTGGACGGGGTGGAGATCGTCTTCCAGGTGACGCCCGACACCGAGGCGCCGGCCGAGATGAACTTCTTTTTCCCGAAATTCGGCGCGCTGTGCATGGCCGAGAACTGCTCATGCCACCTGCACAATCTCTACACCCCCCGCGGCGCCCAGGTGCGGGACGCCAAGGCCTGGAGCTTCCATATCGACGAGGCCATGCGGCTGTTCGGCCCCGACACGCGGGTGATGTTCGCCAGCCATCACTGGCCGCGCTGGGGCGGCGACAAGGCCGAGGCGTTCCTGAGAAAACAGCGGGATCTGTATAAATTCATCCACGACCAGAGCTTGCGGCTAGCCAATCACGGGCTGACGCCGCTGGAGATCGCCGAGGAGATCGCCCTACCCCCGACCCTGGCCGCCGAGTGGTACACGCGGGGCTACTACGGAACACTGAACCACAATGCCAAGGCGGTCTATCAGCGCTATCTGGGCTGGTTCGACGGCAATCCGGCCAATCTGCACAAGCATCCGCCGGTGGAAGCGGGGCGGCGATATGTGGCGCTGGCCGGGGGCGCGGCGGCGTTGCTGGCCAAGGCGCGGACGGCGTTCGAGGCGGGAGACTATCGCTGGGTTGCCGAGCTGGTGAACCATCTGGTGTTCGCCGATCCGCACAACGCCGAGGCCCGCAGCCTGCAGGCCGACACCCTCGAGCAGTTGGGCTATCAGGCCGAATCCGGACCCTGGCGGGCGTTCTACCTCACAGGCGCGATGGAGCTGCGCCATCCCAGGCCGCCGGCCAAACAGCCGAGACAGGGCGCGGCCGGCCAGCTGCGCGCCCTGCCCGCCGACAGCCTGTTGGACGCGCTGTCGGTGCGGCTGAACGGGCCGAAGGCGGGGGCGACCCAACTGGCGCTGAACCTGGTCTTCACCGACACCGGCGAGACCTTCGCGGTGACGGTGGAAAACGCGGTGCTGCATCACCGGGCCGGCGCGACGGCGGGGGCGCCGACGGTCAACCTGACGCGCGGCGTACTGACCGATCTGGTGATCGGGCAGACGACGATCGAGGCGGCGATGGCGGCCGGATCGCTGACCGCGACCGAAGGCGCCGGTACCCTGGAGACACTGCTCGGTTTGCTCGACCGGTTCGATTTCTGGTTCGAGATCGTCACGCCTTAGGAGGTTTTGGCCCCGCGCAGCGCGGCGCCCGATCGGCGTCGGAGACGGCCTGG
>JANYFU010000231.1 GCA_025359665.1 Caulobacteraceae bacterium | reverse complement strand
ACGGTGGGAATGCGGACCAGGTCGCGCGTCAAGGCGACCAGTTCGTCGCGGCGGGCGTCGATGCCGCTCAGCGCCTTGTCGACGGTGGGCAGGAGAACCGCGGCTTCGGTGGTCATGCGGCGCTCCGACGAGGTGGGGTCTTTTCGGATTTCATACAGGTGTTCGTCGATCCGCGCCGCCCCGGCGTCAAGACAGAACTAGATGCAGCGCCCGCCGTCCACCTCCATGGCGACGCCGGTGACCATCGACGCCTCGTCGCTGCACAGGAACACCGCGGCGGCGGCGATGTCGGCGGGGGTGGAGAATCGGCCGATTGGTATGCTGGCGAGGAACCGGGCGCGGGCCTCCGGCGTATCGCCGCCCATGAAGGTGGCCAGCATCGGGGTCTCTCCGGCCACCGGATTGATGACGTTCACCCTGACGCCGAACGGCGCCAGCTCCACCGCCATGGCTCGCGCCGCGGTGATCATCCAACCCTTGGAGGCGTTGTACCAGGTCAGGTTGGGGCGCGGACTGACCCCGCCGGTCGAGGCGATATTGAGGATCGCGCCGCTTCGCCTAGCCTTCATCAGCGGAACCGCGAGGCGGCCGGTCAGGTAGACCGAACGCACGTTGACACCCATCAGGCGGTCGAAGGTCGCCTCGTCCATGGTTTCCATCGGAGCCGGCCGGGTTCCCATGCCGGCGTTGTTGACCAGGATGTCCAGGCCGCCGAAGGCCCAGACCACCCGGTCGAAGAGATTCCCGACACTGGCGGCGTCGGCGATGTCGGTTGGAACCGCGATACAGGCCGAGCCGAGTTCCTCGGCCAGAGTCGCCGCACCCTCGGCGTTGATGTCGGCGATGGCGACCCGCGCGCCTTCGGCCACGAAGCGCCGGACGATCCCCTCGCCGAAACCGGACGCTCCGCCCGTTACGATAGCTGTCTTGCCTTCAAGCCTCATCACCAACCCCCCAACAGCGCAGGCGGGCTCAAGAAGGCGTCGCTGGACGGTCCGCGCCCGAACGGACATAGCTGTTGATTATCGCACGGGAGACCTTGGGGTGAATAGACGCAGCTTCCTGGCGGCCGGCGCGGTCCTCGCATCGGGTCCTGCGTTCGCCGCGGAGCCGGCCACGTCCGCTCCGCCCGACGCGACGTTCCCCCGCCCGGGACCCCGCAACCTGATCACCGACGTGCAGGGGTTGAAGGTGGGGCAGGCCGAGGATATCGCCGCCCGTACCGGAACTACGGTGATCGTGCCCGACGAGGCGGCGGTGGTGGTGGCCGACGTGAGCGGCGGCGGGCCGGCGACGCGGGAGACCGACGCCACCAATCCTCAGAACCTGGTCCACGCCTTCGACGCCGTGGTGCTGTCCGGAGGATCGGTCTACGGACTGGCGGCGGCCGACGGCGTGGTGGCATGGCTGGGCGCCCGCCACCGGGGCTTTGGAATGTCTTCGGACCCGGCCACGCCGCGCAGCCCGGTGGTTCCCGCCGCCGCGCTCTACGACCTGGCCAATGGCGGACGCAAGGACTGGGGGCTGGAACCGCCGTACCGGATTCTGGGCCTCAGGGCGATGGACGCCCTGGGCGACAGCTTCACCCTTGGAACGGCCGGCGCTGGCTACGGAGCCATGGCCGGCGGGCTGAAGGGGGGGCTCGGCTCGGCCTCCATCGTCACCGCCGATGGAATCACCGTCGGAGCCCTGGCGGCCGTCAATTCCGCGGGATCGGTGGTCGGGGCGGACGGCAAGACCTTCTGGGCCGCTCCGTTCGAGATCGGCGATGAGTTCGGCGGCCTGGGCGCGGCCAGCCTGAGGGGTGTTCCCGACGACTGGACGCGGAGCAAGCAGAACCCCTCGGCGCGGAAGAACACCACCCTGGCTGTCGTCGCCACCGATGTGAGGCTGACCTCCGACGAGGCCCGCCGGGTCGCGATTATGGCCCAGGACGGGATGGGCCGGGCTATCCGCCCCTCTCATACTCCCTTCGACGGTGACGTGGTGTTCGCCATGTCCACCGGTCGGCGGGAGGCGGCGGAGCCACGCGCCCTCAACGTGGCGCGCATCGGCGCCCTGGCTGCCGACACCCTGGCTCGGGCCATCGCCCGCGCCGTGTTCCTCGCCACGCCCTGGCCAGGAACCCAGACACGGACCTGGAAGACCATCCCCCCGCCATCCGGTGTCAGATCACCTGACGGCTCTGGCTCCTGATCTAAGTGGTGGCGGCACGGACATCCGGGGCCGCGCCGCCGAGCAGCACATTGTCGATCAGGCGGGTTTTTCCGATCCGGGCCGCCAGCGAGGCCAAGCCGACGGTCCCGACCGAATCCAGCTCACGTAAGGTCTCCGGATCAGCCACGCTGACGTAGTCGATGTCCACACCTGGCTCTCGGGCGATCACCTCACGGATGATCGCCCGGAGCGCCTCGGCGTTGCGCTCGCCCGCCTCGAAACGCAGGCGCGCATCCGACAACGCGCGGAACAACACCGGAGCCACGGCGCGCTGCGCGGGCTCCAGGTAGGCATTGCGGCTCGACAGCGCCAAACCGTCGGCCTCTCGAACAGTGGGCGCGACGACGATCTCGACGGGAAGGTCCAGATCGCGCGTCATCCGGCGGATGACAACGCATTGCTGAGCGTCCTTCTGGCCGAAATAGGCGCGCGTCGGCTGAACAATGTTGAACAGCTTGGCGACCACGGTGGCGACACCGGCGAAGTGTCCTGGCCGGGAGGCGCCTTCGAGCGGTTCGGCCACCGCGCCGACCTCGATCCTGGTGGCGAAGCCGGCCGGATAGATCTCCGATGGCGACGGCGTGAACACCGCGTCCACCCCCCCGGCCTGCAGAAAGGCCAGATCTCGTGGCAGGTCGCGAGGATAGCGGGCGAGATCCTCGTTCGGGCCGAACTGGGTCGGATTGACGAAGATGCTGACCGCCACCGCCCCGCACTCGGCTTTGGCGCGCGACACCAGGCTCAGATGGCCCTCGTGAAGAAATCCCATGGTGGGAACCAGACCCAGGCCCGGAAAGGCTCCACGGGCGGCGCGCACTTCATCAATGGTTGTCAGGACCCGCATGTCAGTCGGGCTCGGCCAGGGCGAGGGCGAGTTCGGCGTCATCCATCGTCGAGCCATGCGCCGCCGTGGGGAAGACGCCCGTGCGCACGTCCTCAACGTAGGCCTTGAGCAGGGCTTCGATGGTCGC
This sequence comes from Caulobacteraceae bacterium, assembly GCA_025359665.1. Taxonomy (GTDB): domain Bacteria; phylum Pseudomonadota; class Alphaproteobacteria; order Caulobacterales; family Caulobacteraceae; genus Acaudatibacter. The sequence continues at coordinate 2,248 of JANYFU010000231.1, read as the reverse complement.
GCCGATTTCGCCGTAGCGCTTGGCGTGGCGTGGTGACTTGCCCTCGAGCAGACCCAGCAGGTCGTGCCAGACCTGGACCTGGCCGTCGCAACCGGCCCCCGCGCCAATACCAATCGTTGGCACACGCAGGCGGCGCGAAATCGCCTCGGCCAGGGGCGCCGGCACCAATTCGAGCACGATGGCGAAGGCCCCGGATCGCTCCAGCAACAGCGCGTCTTCCAGGAGTTGGCGCGCGCTGGACGCTTCCTTGGCCTGTACGCGCAGCCCTATCTGATGCTGGGCCTGAGGCGTGAAGCCGAGGTGACCCATGACCGGCACGCCAAGCTCGGTGAGCCGCTGGACGATGGCGGCGACCGGCGCGCCACCCTCCAGCTTCACCGCCTGAACGCCCGCCTCCTGCATCAGGCGTCGCGCGGCCGCCATCGCGTCGGCCTGCGTCGCATAGGTCAGGAACGGAAGGTCACAGACGACGAGCGCATGTTCCGAGCCGCGAACCACGGCGGCGGCGTGACGAACCATATCGTCGAGGGTCACGGGCAGAGTGGTCGAGTGCCCATGCACCACCATGCCCAGCGAATCCCCAACCAGTAGCAACGGCACACCGGCGCGCTCCGAGATTCGGGCCGAAGGATAGTCATAGGCCGTCACCATGGCGATACGATCGCCGGCTTGTTTCATCCTCTGCAGATCTCGCAGGGTTACGCGCATCGATGACTCCGGGCGCCGTTTGCCACGGGGGGCTCGGCTCAACGACGCCCTCTCTAGGGAGTCATGCGGTTGTACGAAAGCCCCGGTCGGCCCAATGGTTCCCAGGCCTTCGCTTCACCGTTGCATGGTCACCGTCGCATAGTCTGGATCGGCGTCCGGCGCTGGTGTTGTATGACGATCCCATGCGCGCCTTCGCTCACCTCCTCGACCGGCTGTCCCTCACCGCCTCGCGCAACGCCAAGCTGACCCTGGCGCGGGATTTCCTGCGCGAGACACCCGACCCGGACCGGGGCTGGGCGCTGGCGGCGCTGACCGGCAACCTGAGCTTCAAGGCCGCCAAGCCCGCCGCCATTCGCGCGGCGGTGGAGGCGCGGATGGACGGAGTGCTGTTCGCCTGGTCCTATGACTACGTGGGCGATCTGGCCGAGACCGTGGCCCTGGTCTGGCCGGCCAGGCCCGGCGCCAACCGCCAGCCTGAGCTGTCCGAAGTGGTCGACGCCCTGTCCGGCGCCACCCGGCTCCAGGCCCAGGCCCTGATCGAGGGCTGGCTGGACGCTCTTGACGCCGATGGCCGGTGGGCGCTGCTAAAGCTGGTGACCGGAGGCCTTAGGGTGGGTCTCTCGGCGCGCCTGGCCAAACAGGCGGTCGCCGACCTGGGCGGGGTGCCGGTGGCGCAGATCGAAGAGCTCTGGCACGCCCTCGTCCCGCCCTATGGCGACCTGTTCGCCTGGCTGGAAGGCAAGGCCGAACGCCCCACCGCCGACGCCCCCGGGCGATTCCGTCCGGTGATGTTGGCCCAGGCCCTCGACGAGACCGTGGACTTCGCCAAACTGGACCCGACCGACTACGCCGCCGAGTGGAAATGGGACGGCATTCGCGTCCAGGCGGTCAACGAGCGCGGCGAGCGGCGGCTCTACACCCGCACCGGCGATGTGATCTCCGACGCCTTTCCCGACGTGCTGGCCGTGCTCAACTTCGAAGGCGTGATCGACGGCGAGTTGCTGGTGATGCGCGGCGGGGCCGTGGCGCCGTTTGGCGACCTGCAGCAGCGGCTGAACCGCAAGACCGCCGACGCGAAACTGATGGCCAGGTTCCCAGCCGGAATCCGCGCCTACGACCTGTTGCTGGAAGGTGAGCGGGACCTTCGCGCCCTGACCTTCGCCGAGCGCCGGGTCCGGCTTCAGGCGGTGATCGCGGCGGGCGGCTCGGACCGCCTCGACCTGTCGCCGTTGCAGCCCTTCGCCGATTGGGACGATCTGGCCCGGCTGCGGGCCGAGCCACCGCCGGGCGATGCCCGCAACGCCGAGGGTCTGATGCTGAAACGCCGGGACTCGGCCTATCTGGCTGGCCGGCCCAAGGGGCCCTGGTTCAAGTGGAAGCGCGATCCGCGTCTGGTCGACGCGGTGCTGATGTATGCCCAGCGCGGCCACGGCAAGCGCTCCAGTCTCTATTCGGACTACACCTTCGGTGTCTGGCGAGAGGATGAGGCGGGCCACAGGTCGCTGGCGCCGGTCGGCAAGGCCTATTTCGGCTTCACCGA
>JANYFU010000213.1 GCA_025359665.1 Caulobacteraceae bacterium | reverse complement strand
GGTCGGCCCAGCCGCCCCAGATATCCACCACCGTCTCGCCCTCCACCGTGGCGGTGAAGCTGGCGCCAAGGTCCGCGCCGCTCCGCAGATTGGCGGCGAAGGCCTCGCGCACCGGCGCGAAGCGCTCATGGACAAATCCGCCGACCTTGATCTCATCCATATGGTTTCTTCCCCGGGCCTCGATCTGGGCCAACATTCGAGCCCGCGAACTTCATGGCACAGTCGCGCGATGGCCTGTCGGCGGTCAACCCCGACTGAGGCGGCCCAGCGAGTCGCTCAACCGTGCCAGGAGGCGGCGATCACGCTTTGTAGGTTGGAGTCTGTGGGCATCTGGGTAGCGGTGACCGGATTGAACCCCGGGTTGTTGGCGCCGTAGGTCGCCATCGCGGCAATCATTTGCGCCACGCCGCTGTCGAGCTTCATGCCATCCGAAGCGATGATCGCGGACAAGGCCGCGCCGCTGTCGGTAGAGAACCAGCCCTGCGCCACCACGCTGTCGGAAGAGCCGATCCTGTCGATGACCAGATTGTTCCCCGATTGCACAAACCACAGGTTCTGCTCGGTGGCGCCGGTCCCGAATTCCAACTGGCCGTGCGCCGTGCTTCCGCCGGTGTTGTTGATTGTCAGTTGGCCGTAGCCCGGATTGAACAGATAGGTGTCGTTCCCGCCGCCACCGGCCTCGACATCCGCCGATCCCGCCGGGGCGCCCTTGCCATCGAACACGTCGGCCGCCGAGGTTCCGTTGAGCGTGTTGGCGCCGGTCGTGCCGTTGATCGACGGAACCAGGGCGGCGAGCTGCGCGCGGCTTAAGCTGGAGCCGTCGGCGAACCGCACGGTCTGGATACCCCAGTACGAAGCGCCCAACTGGTTGTCGAGCCTGACCTGATCGCCGGCGACGCCATCGGTCAGATAAACCCCGCCACTCCCATCGCTGGTTACGCGGATCTGATTCTGCGTAATTGCGGCTCCGAACTGGAGCGTGTTCGAGAGGCCCGAAAAGTCGACCTGCGAAATCTCCAGCTTTCCGTAGCCCCTGTTGAAGACAAAGGTGTCGCCGCCGCCATTCCCGGTCGACTTGTCCCACGCGCCGCCAGAGACGCCCTTGCCATCGACGGTGTCCGCGCCCGCGCTGCCGTAGAGCGTGTCAGCGCCCGTGGTGCCCGTCGTGGCGAGCGCGTCGAGTTGTGCGCGGGTGAGGTTCGAGCCGTCGGCGAACCGCACGACCTGTACGCCGTAGTATGAAGCACCCAACTCGCTATCGAGCTTGACCTGATCACCGGAGATTCCATCGGCCAGATAGAGATTGTTCGAACTGTCTCCGGTGACCACGACTTGAGCCGCGGTGACCCCGGCGCCGAACCGCGCGATGTTGGTGGCTCCCGAAAAGTCGGTCTCGCTCACCTCCAGCTTTCCGTATCCCGAATTGAAGGTGAAGGTGTCGCCACCGCCATTGCCGACCGACTTGTCCCACAGGCCGGCCGGAGCGCCCTTGCCATCGATCGTATCAGCCCCCGCGCTGCCATAAAGCGTATCGGCGCCTGTCGTGCCGGTTGTGGCGAGCGCGATCAGCTGCGCCTTAGTAAGGCTCGAACCGTCGGCGAAACGCACGCTCTGAAGGCCGTAATACGAGGCCCCCAGTTCATTATCGAGCTTGACCTGGTCGCCCGCCGTCCCGTCGGCCAGATAGAGGTTGTTCGAGCCGTCGCCGGTGATTACCAGCTGCGCTGCAGTGATCCCGGCTCCGAACTGGAGGCTGTTGGTGGCTCCCGAAAAGTCCGTCTCGCTCACTTCCAGCTTTCCGTAGCCCTGGTTGAAGATGAAGGTGTCGCCGCCGCCATTTCCAACCGACTTGTCGGAACTACCGGCGGGGGCGCCTCGGCCGTCGAGGGTGTCCGCGCCCGCCGAGCCGTTCAGCGTATCAACCCCGGCGGTCCCGATGGTCTCCATGGCGACGAGTTGCGCCTTGGTAAGACTGGAACCGTCCGCGAACCGCACCACCTGCACGCCCAGGTTGGAGGCGTTCAGCTCGCCGTCCAGCTTGATCTGGTCGCTCACGACTCCGTCGGCCAGATAGAGGTTTCCCGAACCATCGCCGGAGACGGTGATCTTGGCGGCGGTGATTCCCGCTCCGAACTGAAGCGTGTTCGAAAGGCCGGATGGATCCGTCTCGCTCACTTCGAGATGGCCGTAGCCCGAATTGAACGTGAAGGTGTCGCCACCGCCGGCGCCGACAGACACGTCCGTCGCGCCGCCAGGGGCGCCCTTGCCATCGATGATATCGGCGCCGATAGCGCCATAGAGCGTGTCGGCTCCGGCCGTTCCCGTCGTCGCCAGCGCGATCAACTGGACGCGCGTGAGGCTTGAGCCGTTGGCGAACAAGATGACCTGCACACCGAGGTAAGAGGCCCCCAGCTCACCGTCCAGCTTGACCTGATCGCCCGAGACGCCATCGCCCAGGTTGATATTGCCCGCGCTGTCGCCCCTCACCGTGAGTTGCGCGGCGGTGACGCCGCCGCCGAACCTGAGCGCGTTCGTACTCCCGGAATAGTCGGTCTCGCCAACTTCCAGCTTTCCGTATCCCGGGTTGAAAACGAAGGTGTCGCCACCGCCGCTTCCGACCGATTTGTCCCACAAGCCGGCCGGAGCGCCCCTGCCATCAAGATTATCCGCGCCCGGACTGCCATAGAGCGTGTCCGCGCCCGACGTGCCGACGGTCTCCGTGGCGATCAACTGCGCCTTGGTCAGGCTGGAGCCGTCCGCGAACCGCACGGTCTGTATGCCGAGGTAGTTGGCGTTCAACTCACCATCCAGCTTGACCTGATCACCGGCAACCCCATCGGACAGATACAGGTTTCCCGATC
>JANYFU010000191.1 GCA_025359665.1 Caulobacteraceae bacterium | reverse complement strand
GGAGCGACCCAGCAGGGGGTGTCTTTCGTGTTCGGCTTTCTAGCCGGCTCCGAGGGTCAGCCCTATGACGTAAAGAATCCAGGCGCGATGTTCATCTTCGCCTTTCGCGTGCTGCCGGTGATCCTGGTGATCTGCGCGCTGTCGGCCCTGCTCTGGCACTGGCGGATTCTCAAATGGCTGACCGAGGGCTTCGGCCTGGTGTTCCAGAAGACCATGGGGTTGCGCGGCGCCCCGGCGCTGGCCACCGCCGCCACCATCTTCATGGGCCAGGTCGAGGGGCCGATCTTCATCCGTGGCTATCTGGCGTCCCTCAGCCGATCCGAGCTGTTCATGCTGCTGACCGTCGGCATGAGCTGTGTTTCCGGATCGACCGTGGTCGCCTACGCCACCATCCTGCAGGGGCTGCTGCCCGGCATCGCCGCCCACGTGCTCACCGCGTCGGTGATCTCGGCCCCGGCGGGCGTGCTGCTGGCCAGGATTCTCGTGCCCCGCGACCCCGAGGCCGAGACGCCGCAAACCCTGAATCTGGACACGCTGAAGACCTATGAGAGCTCGATCGACGCCCTGATCAAGGGCACCTCCGATGGGCTTCAGATCGCCTTGAACGTCGGCGCGACCCTGATCGTGTTTGTCTCGATCATTGCTCTGGTCAACGGACTGATGGGTCTGGCCCCGCCCGTCGGGGGAGCGCCGCTGTCGGTGGAGCGCATCCTCGGTCTCGTTTTCTCTCCGCTGGCCTGGGCCATCGGCGTGCCTTGGCGCGAGGCGCCGCAAGCCGGCGCCATGCTGGGGCTCAAACTGGTCCTGACCGAGTTCCGAGGCTTCGCCTATCTCGCCCACCCGCCCGGCGGACCGCTGAGCGAGCGCACGCGGCTGATCATGACCTACGCCCTTTGCGGCTTCGCCAACATCGCCTCGGCGGGGATCAACGTGGCTGGTTACAACGTGCTGATTCCCGAACGTCGTGGCGAGGTGATCGGCATGGTGTGGAAGGCGATGATGGGTGGATTCCTGGCCACCTGTATGACCGCGGCGGTGGTGGGCGCCCTGCCAAGCGCCCTCTATAGTCACTGAAAATAATCAGGAGACGCGCCTTGAAACTCTATGACAGCCGCCGTGCTCCCAATCCGCGCCGGGTTCGCTGGTTCCTGGCCGAGAAGGGGGTCGATGATCTTGAGATCGTCCAGATCGATCTGATGACCGGCGAGCACAAGACACCCGAATATCGCGCCGAGGTCGGCATGACCAATGTGCCGGCCCTGATCCTGGATGATGGCACGGCCCTGACCGAGTCGGTGGCCATCTGCCGCTATCTTGAATCCCTTTATCCCGAACCGAATCTGTTCGGCCGCGACGCCCGCGACACCGCGATCATCGAGATGTGGACGCGCCGGGCCGAACTGATGGCGGCCATGCCGCTGATGCAGGCCGTCCGTCACGGCCACCCGGCCCTGGCCGTGCTGGAGACCCAGGTCCCCGAAGTCGCCGCCAACAACCGCCAGATGGCCGAACGCTCGCTGGCCATATTCGACAAGCGCCTCGGCGAGAGCGAGTGGATCGCCGCCGACCGCGTCACCATGGCCGACGGCGTACTCTACAGCGGCATTGAGTTCTCGCGACTGGTCAGGTTCGAGGTTCCCGAAGCGATGCCGAATGTCACCCGCTGGCTGGCGGCGATGCGGGCGCGAGGGTCGGCCAAGGCGGGGGGATAAGGCTAAACGAAATTAGGCGCCGGCGCGCCCCTCTTGTTTCACCCACGACTCGGCCAGCCTTCCGATGATGGAAACATCCAAACGCACATCCCCTCAGCGCGCGGTCGGCCCCGCCCTTGAGGCGACGAGCGTTTTTCTTCGCTGGCTGATCCTCACGGTCGAGAAATTCCCGCGGACCCAGAAATTCCTTCTGGGCGACCGCATCCAGTCGGCCGCTCAGGCCGTGCTTGAACGCCTGATCGAGGCGACATGTGACCGAGAGCGCGACGCTGCGACCGGCCCAGGCTTCCGCAGCGCGCTGACTCAGTTGAACAATGTGACGCGTGCGGTCTCGGGCTCGTCCCGCCCGCGCGCCCTGGCCGGACCCCTTCGCGTCGGATTCTCTGCGGTGGTTCCTGGAACAACACCACCAACCGGAACAACAATGTCGGTTTTCGTTTGGCCAGCACGCTCAATGCCGGAATCGCGCGGGTTCACGGACTCGCCGAGCGCGCCGAGAGTGGGTCCAGGGCCTTCCATGATGATCGCCCACGCCGCCGCCGTCTTGCGGGACACCCGGGCCCGGACGGCGGCGGCGCTAAACGTCTGAATTCGACTGGACGGGACCATTGCATTTCCTGAAAGTGGCGCGCATGATTTGGTCATGAAATCTCCTTTCCCACCGCATTCGAGTCCGGGCTTTTTCGAGGCTGGAGCAACCTCGGCGGATCGGATTGAACGGGAACGCATCCTCCTCGACGAGGCTCGACAGGATCTCGCCGCGGGACGGTCGCTGACGGGTCCGGCGCTTGACCGTTGGTTGATGGATTGGGCCGACGGTGAGCCAGTCGATGTTCCGCGCCGTGGCGGTCTCTGACCGGAGCGTTTTCCGGATTTGGCTCGGACTCTTTCCGTTTCAGATGCGGCGCTGGCTGATCTCGCCGCCGCGCGGCGTTGGCTGACCCAACCTGGAGCTGGAGCACGAGCCGCTCTTCGACTGAGGCGCATCGCCGACGCCATTCGGGATCTGCGCCGTCATCCATGTCGTTGGCCAAACGGGGAACACCCGGGACTTCGCGAGCGAACAGTGGAAGGCTACAGGATCATCTATCGGATCACGCCTGACACCGGTGACGACCGCACCTCCGGCGACGTCTCTGTCTTGCGTGTTTTCGGACCGTTTCAATCCCGCGAGCTGATTTGACGGCGCCTCTCGCGGTTCCACATGCCCGGTACGCGTTGAAAATATGGCTCAGGCGCGGGCCGCCTCGCCTCAATCGACGGGCGTCGCCACCCGCCGCTTCACCTTCTTCACGATCGCCGAGAAGTTCAGCAGCGGCCGTCGGGCGGTCGAGACCATCCCGCGGATGAACACCAGCGACCCGCCGGCCCGGACGATCTCGCCGGTGGCTTCGATAAGTTCGCCGACCACCGCGCCGTCGATGAATTCGCAGTTCATTGAGGCGGTCACCGATCCGCTGTTCGCCAGAGCCTCCTCGCCGATGCAGAACAGGGCATAGTCGGCGAAGGTCATCAGGCAGCCGCCATGCATGAAGCCGCCGCCGTTCATGTGCTTCCGCTCGGCGCGGAATGCGCAGACCATCCGCCCGTCAGGGTCGCGGCGGGCGTAGAACGGCCCGGACATCAGCTCGAAGGGATCCGAGCCCCAGATCTTCCACCCCGCCCACTCGCCTTCGGTGATGACCTCGGAGGTCCAGGGCGCCTGC
>JANYFU010000182.1 GCA_025359665.1 Caulobacteraceae bacterium | reverse complement strand
TTTCTCGATTACGGTCAGTGATCTCGTGGCCGCCGAGGAGAGCGCATGGCTTTGCTCCGATATCGCCGATCAAACCGGCGCGAACGAGCATAGGATCGAGGCGGACGCCGCGCTTGGCTATATCTTCACAATGAAGGGCGCACTCCCCGCCGCGCGGCTGCATATCGAGCGTGTAATCAGTCTCTACTCAGAGGTGAACGGCGCCGAGCTGACTTTCCCGACGCCTCAGGATCCCATGGTCGTGGCGCTTGGGGTGTATCCGCTGGTGCTGTACGCTCAGGGCGAGAGTGCGGCCGCCAACGCCGCGGTCGATGACGCTCTCATCCACGCCCGCGCGCTCGGCCGTTCCTTTGATCTTGCCTATGCGCTTTCCTGGGCCGCGACGCATGACAATATCGTCGGTAAATATGACCGAAGTCTCGCGCTATCGAAGGAGGCGCTTGCGATCTGCGAGTCCAATCGGTCGGATACGTACGCAATCATTGCAAAAAATCAGATTTCCTATTGTATCGGGCGAACTTCTCATGCGCCGGAATTGATAAAAATCCTGTCCGAGGGGACAGAATCCATGCGCAAGCTCGGCGCTCTAAGCATGAGAAGCTATTTCTTGTGGTTGCTCGGCGAGATGGAGTTTTCTTCTGGCGATTCCGAGGCGGCGCTCTCCACACTTGACAGCGCAATAGACCACGCCTTGCAGTTTGATGACCGCTACATGCTCTCCAGACTCTATTTCCGGCGGGCCGAAATGCTTGCTGGTATGCCGAACGCCGTTCCCGCCGCCGTGACCGACTCACTTCAGTTGGCGGTCTCCACGGCCGAGGAACAGGGCGCCCTGGAGTTCGCCAACCAAGCGCGCGTTCGGCTCGCCGGCGCCGGGGGTGTGGAAAGCTAGCGTGACAGCCCAACAGACGTCAGCGGAGCAAGAGGACCACCGGATGAATTCGGAACGGGTCGCCAAGGTGGCCATCATCGGGGGTGGCTGCGCTGCGATCGCCACGGCGTTCGAACTGTCGCGCCCGGAACTCAAGGGCCGTTTTGATATCACCGTCTATCAACCCGGCTGGCGACTGGGCGGCAAGGGTGCGTCCGGCCGGGGTCCGTCCGGGCGCATACAGGAACATGGTCTTCATATCTGGCTCGGGTTCTACGAGAACGCGTTCCGGCTTCTGCGGGAGTGTTACGAGGAACTCGCGATCGACCCGGGAAATTTCGATGTTTCCGACTGGCGGTCGGCGTTCATTGTGGAAAATGACGTTGGACTGTCGTCTCGGTCATCCAAACCCGGCCTGCACAACTGGTCGGCGACCTTCCCCCCACGCCCCGGTCTTCCGGGTGATCCGATATCGACCGCCGAGTTGCTCTCCTTGCCGAGGTACATCGCGCGTGCGCTCGATCTTCTTGAAACCCTGATCAAAAGCACTGATTCTCGCCGTCAGGATGGCGGCCAGTCGGGCGGGATGGCTAATGTAGGGCCCACCGGTTTCAGCGCGAGATCGATCGGGGGAGATCCTCGACGGCTGCTGCGGATCATTACCGATGTGGTCGGCGGCAGTTTTGCCGTGTCGGCTGCTGTGTTGGTCGAAGCCCTCGCGGTGCTCCAGGTGGGCTTGAAAATGCTGCCCCCTGCTCTGACCAATCCCCTCAACGATCTAGCGGAATGGATCGCGCATCATCTCCGAAAGTGGCTTGAGCGTAGCCTGATGGCCGAACCCTATTTTCAGCATGTCTGGGAACTGATGGACATCGTGGTCGCCACGGTGGTGGGGAGCCTGCGGGCGGGCTTGCTGACCGATCCGCGGGGTTTCGACGCGATCGATGACTACGACTGGCGCGAATGGCTGCTGCTCAACGGAGCCTCCGAGAGATCGGTCCAGTCCGCTTTCATCTGCGGCCTGTACGATCTGGTGATGTCATATGAGGACGGCGCGCGGCCCCGCCTCGCGGCCAGTTCCGCGCTGCGCGGCACCCTGATGATGTTCTTCAACTATCGCGGCGCGCTCTACTGGCGATTGCGCGCGGGGATGGGTGACGTGATCTTTGCCCCATACTATGAAGTCCTCCGGCGGCGTGGGGTGAAATTCGAGTTCTTTCACCGGCTGAACAACGTGCGCCTTGCCTCGGAAGCGGAACTACAGCCCGGCGAACGCCCCTTTGTCACCGGCCTTGATTTCGATGTTCAGGCCAAGATCAAAGGCGGCGGGGAATATGCTCCGCTCATAGAGGTCAAGGGCCGCCCCTGCTGGCCGGCGACGCCGGACCTGGGTCAGCTAGAGGAGGGCGAACGCTTCGCCGCGGAAGGGTGGGACTTCGAATCTCACTGGGACACGCGGCATGTCGAGAAAAAGAGCATCGAGGTCGTGAAAGATTTCGACTTTGTGGTGCTAGGGCTCAGCGTCGCCACGTTGCCCTACGTGTGCGGCGAGATCCTCGCCAGAGATCCCCGTTGGCGCGCGATGGTCGAAAACGTCAAGACCACGGCGACCCAGGCGTTCCAGATCTGGCTCAAACAGGATCTCAGGGAGCTGGGCTGGACGGCGCCCAACTTTCTAGGGTCCGCCAACACAAAGCCCTTCAATGCCTGGTGCGATCTGGCCCACACCATACCGGAGGAAGACTGGAGCCAACCACCCAGAACCGTGTTGTATTTCTGCGCGGCCCTGGCCGAACCGCCCCCGCCTAGCGGCGAACACGACCCGGATCATCAAGCATCCAGCCATGAACAGGTCCGGCTCAACGCTCTGTCCTATCTGCGCGAGACGGGTTGTCAGATCTGGCCTGGCGCCTATGACGCCAGGGGCGATTTTCGGTGGGATCTCCTGGCGTCGGGGGACGCAGCAGGATCAACTCAGTTCTTGGATGGAGAATCGCGGTTTTCGACGCAATACTGGACAGCCAATATCAATCCGTCCGATCGCTACGTTCTGGCGGTGCCAGGCAGTGCGAAATACCGGATTTCGCCTTTGGATATGAGCTATGACAATCTGACCATTGCTGGGGATTGGACTGATTGTGGGCTGAACGAGGGATGTGTCGAGGCTGCGGTTATTTCCGGCAGATTGGCGGCCCATGCTCTGTCAGGTCTTCCGCGACTTGAAGATATTGTCGGTTATGATCATCCGTGAACTCAATAGGACCGGATGCGGACGAACAGGGGGGCTGAGGTGACATTGAACGAACGTCTGCGCCGCGCGCCGCCCGCGCGGGATAAACCGGAACGCGCCTTCCATCCCGATTCCAGCGCAATGAAAGAGGCAACCAAACCCGCCATGAACGGCGCGGCGATCGCGCGGCCCACGGCGGTTAACGACACGATCTGTTCCGCGGTCGAAGCCGCCTATAAGGTTGTGGAAGACAATGTGAGCGAGGGCCGGCTCGCGGCTGCGCGCCTACGGAAGGCGGGACACCTAACCACCGAGACCTCTCCAGACGTAAAGTCGGTGGCGGGCCGCCTCATGCATATGACCAAGGAGATTGGCTCGACGTGGCTGGATCTGTTTTCCGCCGTGCTCCGCGAGCCCGACGTAAGGACTGCGATGGATAGGCTCACTTCGCATGACCGCCCTCGACCAGAGCAAGCTCCCGCCGGGTCCGGCTTTACGACGCCGGTAGTCACTCAGCGTCTGAGCAGCCGCAAGCCGATAGAGGTGACGCTCTCCGTGCTCGGAGCCGGCACGATCGCCGGAGTTCCCCGTATCGGCGGGCTTTACGCGCTAGGTGACTCGCCGGCCATCCAGCAGGTGGGGTTCACGATGCGCGATGGCGGGGGTTTGGAGTTGCGAATCTCGGTGCGCGACGACCAGCCCGCCGGAGACTATGCCGGGGTGATCATGGACGAAGGCGGCCACAACGCGATCGGCGCCCTGACGGTGCGGGTTGTGGACGGATGAGTCCGGGCGTCGCGGCCAAGCCTCCGGATATCGTTGAGACTGTTCTGACCGAATATGGCGAGGCCGCGCGGGCGGCCATGGAGCGTTATTTCGAGGCAGCCGCGCCAGCCGACTACCTGCATGGTCTCGTCGTGGATTACCCGCGCCGGGGTGGCAAGATGCTGCGATCCAGCCTCTGCATTGCCAACGCTCGCGCCTTCGGCGCCGAGCCAGAATTGGCCATGCTCACCGCCGCCGCGATCGAGATGCTGCACAACGCTCTTCTGATACACGACGACATCCAGGACGGCAGCGAACAGCGACGTGGCCGACCGACGCTGCATGCGGAGCACGGTATTCCCCTCGCGCTGAACGCCGGGGACATGCTGATGCTTCATAGTCTACGGCCGCTGATGGACAACAGCGACCGCATCGGCGAGAGGCTGGCCCTCGATATTCTTCTCGAAACCGAGATCATGGCGCGGGAGAGCGCGGAAGGTCAGGCACTTGAGCTTGGCTGGCGTGACCTCAACGAAACTAATGTCACCGAATCCGACTATCTCAGGATGGTTCTTAAGAAGACGGCATGGTTTTCAACTATTTATCCTGCGCGGGTCGGGGCCCTCATTGGGTCACGCGGACGAATCGATCCCTCGATATTCATGAATTTCGGCTTCTTCCTAGGGGCGGCGTTCCAGATTCAAGATGATCTGCTCAATCTCGTGGGCGATGCGAGTTATGGCAAGGAACTCGGCGGCGACCTCTTTGAGGGTAAGCGGACCCTGATGCTGATCCACGCCCGGCGCGCCTGT
>JANYFU010000181.1 GCA_025359665.1 Caulobacteraceae bacterium | reverse complement strand
TCAACCACGGGACGGCGGTGGCCTATCTCGCCTCTCGCGGCGGGGCCAGGGTGCTGGCGGCAAATGTCTTCTCGCGCGCGCCGGCCGGCGCCGAGGTGGCCAGCATGGACGCCATGGCCCGGGCGATGGATTGGCTGGTGACCAAAGGGGTCCCGGTTATCAACATGAGCCTGGAAGGCCCGCCAAACCGAGTCCTTGGCGAGGTCGTCCGCAGGGCCCAAGCTAAAGGCTGCGTTGTGGTTGCGGCCGCGGGCAACGGCGGCCCGGCGGCGCCTCCGGCCTACCCGGCCGCCTATCCCTCGGTCGTGGCGGTCACCGCCGTCGACGCCGCTGGTGCGATCTACACCTATGCTAATCGCGGTGACTACATCACGTTCTCAGCCCTCGGCGTTGACGTGCGAACCCCCATCTCTGCCAGCAGGCTGTCGGGCACCTCCTACGCGGCGCCGGTCGTCGCCGGCCTCGTGGCCAGAAGAATGCAGCGACAGGACACTCGGGAAGCGGCTGCCGTTGTCGAATCGTTGAAACTACAAGCGAGGCATATCGGCCGGGCCGGCCGGGATCCTATCTATGGCTACGGGGTTCTCGAATATTGACGGGTCGTCGAGATTGTCGATTCGCCGCTCGGTGTCCCCATCGATGGAGGACACCGCTGGCCGCTTGGCTCACCGGCGCCCTGGCTCCGTCTTTGTCGCTCGCCGCGCCTGCGCTCCAGCTTTCGGCCAGCACGGACTATTCCACCGGCCACTATGGCCAAACCCAGTCAACCGACGCGATAATCGAGGCTATTACGGCCAAGGTCCTGCTGAATGGCTGGACGGTTCGTGGCACGTTGCCGTTCGCCGCGATTCGCGGAACCGGAGATGTGACCGTCTTATCCGATGAAAACGGCTCGGAACCGCAAGATGGCGCGGCGGAAGAACAGGACGAGGGAACCGGCCAGACGAGACCCGCGGGTTTCAGATCCGGATTGTCCGATATTTCGCTGGCGGTGAGCAGACAGTTCAACGGCGTCCTGGCTCGGCCACTTTATATTGATGCGACGGCTAAGGTGCGATTGCCGACCGGCAGCCCGAGCCGCGGACTGGGGGTCGGGGCGACCGACTATTTTCTCAGCGCCGAGTTCGGCGGTGACTGGAAGCCGGGCGGCGCCTATGTCGGCCTGGGCCGCCGCCTTCTCGGCGCCGTACCACAGGTTGATCGCCGGGACGGCTGGCAGGGGTCCGCCGGCGGCTGGCTGAACACGGGTTCTCGCACCCAGGTCGGCGCCGCCTATGATTGGCGTCAATCATCGTTGGCCGGCGTCGACGCTTACCAAGCGGTTCAGGGCTATGTCTCCTATCGACTGAACCCCAAGCTGCGCATCCAGCTGTTTGCTGGCGCCGGCCTGAGCCGCAACAGCCCGGCGTTCGACGCGGGGGTGAGCTTCATTTTTCGCCCGCTCGGTCCCGACCGGCGTCCACGCTGACCGGTGGCGCCGGTTTTCTTGGGCGCAAGAAGGCGCGGATCGATTGCCGGGCAATTGATCCACGATTCACTTTTTTTGGGGCTTGGGAGTCCAGGCCGGGAATTTTCTCGACGCCCAACCGTTATACTCGCGGGAAACAGTTGTAGCCGCGGCCGCTATGGCGGCGGCAGTAGCTGCTGAAGCGCCCAATTTCGCGCCTACCACCGAACATGGATACAAATCGTGGCGCCGATAAACAATGCAAATAATTATAAACAACAAATATCCCAAAATAACAACTAACTAGGCTTGGATTTTTGACTTTCATCAAATCACCAACATGCGAACTTCCTATAATTAATCTACGTTGTAAACCTTGAACCTCTCGAAGGAAACTACCGCTATGAGTTATCGTTCGTTTCTGGTGGGCGCCGCGATCAGCGCCCTCGCGCTGAGTCCCGCTCACGGCCAGGCCGTGGGATCGCTCGGCAATTTCGATTGCGTCAATGACACCGGCCAGACCGCCGAGGGCTTTGAAATCGAAGTCGACGACATCCAGGTCAGCGACATTACCCGGGAATTTCCCTCAAACTTCCTCGGTCAGGAATATGTCCAGCGCTTCGGTATCCCGACCGTGGCGGCGTTCGATGAAACCGCCAACGGCGGGGCAAAGGGCGTGCGGGTGACCTGGGCCGCCAATTGGGACCCGGTTGCCCTCAAGTGGGTCACCAAGTGGGGCTCTTATGTCTACAACGGCCTCGCGCCGGCCGGCGACGGCGTGAAATATGTCGCCAAGCCGACCGCAACCCAAGGCGATTCTTGCTGGCTCCTCGGCCAAGGCGCGGCCTATGCCACCAGTGGCTGTGATCACTTCGGCCTAAGCTTCACCCCGACCGCTGTTCTCGGCAAGGTTAGCTACCACTGGAAGGTGCCCAACCCGGCCGCGCCGGGCACGCTGATGAACGCGCCCTGGTCGGTGACGCCGCCAGCCAACCCCTACATCCCCTATTTCCCGCCAGCCCCACCGGTTCCCGTGATGCCTGTTCAGGTTTACGTCCCGCCGGTGAAGATCGGCGTGGCGCCAGTGGTTCACGCCAGGGCTGAGGCTCCCGAGAACCCCGAGCCGACGTGGGGCCAGGCATTTTGGGTCAAGACCTATACCTCGTTCAGCAAGGTCCCCGTCGACCTCGATAGACTACAGAAGAACCTGATCCCTCTCAAAGGCGTCAAGGGTACGCCGGTCACGATCACCTGGGCGATCCTGCAACGCATGCCCGCGGGTGGGGTACCTGGCAAGGTCGAGAAGGATGACGTCAACGACGACGCCATGGGCGGCGCCAAGCTGGCGCTTATTCGGCGATACGAATACTATCAGTTCACGGGTTACTATGATCCGTCGACCCATGAAGCCCAATGCGCCGCTGATCTGGGCGTGGCAGCCTACCCCGACTGCTCGGTCGGACCCAAGAATTACACCACTGCCGACCCGGACACGGGCCTGATGAGGAAATTCGTCGAGAAGGGCAAGTTCCTCGGCGCCCATATGGACGGCTACAACGTCCCCTAACCGCCATCCCCCCTGGCGGCGAGGACCGTGGCCCCTTCCCGACCGGGAAGGGGCCATTTTCTTGTCCGGTTTTCATCATTCGCTGCTCACACTTGTTCAGTTTCGTGCGAGAGGCTAGGCGAGGCGGCGCCCTTTCGAAACCAACAATGGGCCGGGAGACGACCAATGGCGATTTCACTCTATGACGTGACCGTGGCGGGCTATCTCCAGACCCTGGGCGCCGTTGCGGGCGTACTGGATAAGGGTCTGGCGCATTGCACCGAGACCGGGACCGACCCCAACGCGCTCGTTGGCGTGCGGCTGGTCGGGGACATGCTGCCCCTGGCGTTCCAGATCTGGTCGGTTCAGCACCACTCGATCCATGCGATCGAGGGCTGCAAAGCCGGCGTGTTTATGCCGCCCGGCGCCATGCCTGAGATGACCTATGCCGATCTCCAGAAGATCATTGCCGATACCCGGGCCGAACTCGGCAAACTGACCCCCGACTTGGTCAATGCGCTGGAGGGCCGCGACGTGGTCTTCCAGCTGGGCGACTTCAAGATGCCCTTTACCGCCGAGAATTTCCTGATGTCGTTCTCGATCCCGAATTTCCATTTTCACGCCACCACGACCTACGACATCCTACGCTCCAAGGGCGTCAAGCTCGGGAAGCGCGACTATATGGGCAAGATGCGGCTGAAGGTCTGAGCCTGGCCCTAGGGCTTGACCTCGTCAGTGACTTTGAACTCCCGCTGAACGATCATGTCGAAAGGCTCGAAGGCCTCTGCCCGGTCGACGGGATAGGTGTAGACGATCCGGGCGAAGCCGGTATCCCGATTGTGGTAAGCGGCCACGGTGACGATATCGCCCTGCTCATATCGCGCCTGCAGGTCGCCGTTCGTGCGGGTGATATTCACCTGGCTACGGCCCTCGCGGCTGCCGGTTACCGACTCCACGAAGGCGTCGAAGGCGTCCGAACTCTTGGGTGGATCAATAGCGATGGTCAGCACGGCCTTGCCGTCGGCGCTGGCAAAGCGCCGCTCGGCGCCGGATGAACTGGTGACCGGCAGCAAGGCGCCTGGATAGCCGGCGGTCCAGCCGTGGGCGGTTTCATTGATGGTCGTCCAGCCGGCCACTTTTTCGGCCGCGGCGCGGTCAGCCTTGAGTTCGGCCAGATCGGCTTCAAAAATCAGGCCGGTGGCCAGCCGCTCTTTCCCCGACTGCCACGAGCCCACCGACTCCCGCTGATAGCCGGCGGGCGGCCCATCTCCCGGAGGTGAACCGGACGCGACGGTCTGCTGCCCCCACATCAGCAGATCGTCCAGGTCATCGCCATTGATCGCGTCCGGGGCCGCCAGCGCGCCGAGGCCGGGCACCGTTCCGGTCAAGACGCCCAGGCTGGCGGTCCCTGTTTGGACGGCCTTATCCTGATCGTCCTTGACCACGAAACGGGCGGGAACCTCTCCGGCTGGATCGAGAATATCGCCTGTCAAAGCCAGCTTGCCGGAGTTCAGCTCCAAGGTCAGGGCGCAGCGTTTCTCGACGCACGATCCCGAGACCTCGCCCGAACCGGCCGGCGCGACGATCGAGGCGAACCAGCCTTCGACCGCGCTCTGGAACTCACCGTCGCCAGGTTTGATCCGCAGGTCGAGGGCGAAACTGGACGGCGCCGGGTCCTGGGCGGACGGGGCCGCGCCCAGAAGACGAAGACTATGACCCGCCGGTTCCGCCCTGGCGGCGTTACCGGATAGGGCAAGCATCAATCCCAGACCGATCGCTGACGTCCGCCTCATAGCCGCCGTTCCTCCACCATGGTCGTCGAGGATGACCTGCTTCCCGTCCGCCGCCAACCTACGCGCACCCACGTGCAATTCAGGAAAATAGTTTGAACCTTTTTACTCTGTCGCCGCATCAACGGCGGACGGAACCAGCGGGTAAGCTCTCGGGTCAAATATATTAGCTCCGTACCGATGAGCATCGCGAAGTCGTGTCAAACAAAAATAGTCATCAAACGGCTTAACATGCGAGGGATAATTACAATGAACGCACGCTTTCTGCTGCTGGCCGCGGCGGTGACAGCCGCGGCGCTCGGGCCTGCCTATGGTCAGGCCATAGGTTCGCTTGGCAACTTCGATTGTGTCAACGACACTGGCCAGACCGCCTACGGCTTCGAGATCGAGGTCGATGACGTCACACCTGCTGATATCACCCGGGAATTCCCTTCGAACTTCCTGGGTCAGGAATATGTCCAGCGCTTCGGTATTCCGACGATGACGCAATTCGATGAAACCGCGGTCGGCGGCGCCAAAGGGGTCCGCGTCACCTGGGCCGCGGCCTGGGATCCGGTCAATCTGAAGTGGACGGCCAAATGGGGCTCATTCATCTCAGGCGCCCTACCGCCATCGGGCGACGGCGTCGTCTATGTCGCCAAGCCCGCTCTCACCCAGGGCGACTCCTGCTGGCTGCTGGGCCAGGGCGCCGGCTACGCCACCAGCGGCTGTGATCACTTCGGGCTGAGCTTCGCCCCGACCGCCGTCCTGGGTAAGGTCAGCTATCACTGGAAGGTGCCGAACCCCGCCGCGCCAGGCACGCTGATGAACGCGGCCTGGACCGCAGCCACCCCCGTCAACCCCTACATGCCTGTGTTTGCTCCGGCCCCGCCGATCCCGGCCATGCCCGTCCAGGCCTACGTTCCCCCGCCGATCGTCGGAGCCCCACCGGTTGTCCATGCGGAGGCCGAGGCGCCCGAGAACCTGGGACCGCAATGGGGCCAGGCGTTCTGGGCCAAGACCTACACCTCATTCAGCAAGGTTCCCGTGGACCTCGACCGTCTGCAGAAGAACCTTATCCCGCTCAAGGGCGGCAAGGGTAACCCCGTCACCATCAGTTGGTCTCTTCTCCAGCAACGGCCGGCGGGCAAGCCGGGCGGTCGCAACCGGGTGGACAATGACAAGATGAAACGCGGCGATCTCGCTCTGGTGCGGCGTTACGAATATTATCAGTATACGGGCGTCTACGATCCGGAGTCGCGCGAGGTGATCTGCGCCCCCGCCCTGGTCGCCGGAACCAAGCCCTGCGACGGCGGCCCGCGCACCTACAACTACACCGA